>CALDZW010000101.1 GCA_937944175.1 uncultured Candidatus Altimarinota bacterium | reverse complement strand
ATGAAATTGGAGATAGAGCTATTAGTATTCATAAAAATTTTATTGACTGAAAAGCTTTTGTAGTACGTGTGAAAAGAGTCTGAGTGCATGACTTTACTTCAGTCGAACTGGAGGCATATGTGTGATGAAAGCTTTTGCATGGAACTGATAGTTGAAAGGTAGACCTCCACTCACCAGAATATACAGTTCAGATTGAAGTAAAAGAAAAAAAAGTCTTCTTAATAAAGCAAAAAATAGCTTGAATAGAAGGATATCCTATAGGGTTTCAAGAGAATGTGCTGAGTCTTATTTCCGGATGATTTGATTCAGGAGTGAGTTCATATTCTATGATGAAACGTTGATGTAAGTTGGATTACTTATTTTTTAATCTATGATGAAAGGCTCATGAAATATGAGTGAAACAAGTGAGTTATTACTTATGGAAAAAGTTTTCTATTCCCCACAAAAAGGCACATTTTATCACTGTAGATTTTGCTGAATTTCTTTGAGAATTGGTTGAAAAGATAGCTCCTGAGTATCGTGGAATTCTCCTTAAGAGAGCTATGCTTAAAGTCTCATCACAAATTTGTGAAATATTCTATTATGCTCTTGTAAAATGAGATAGCTTGTGACAGGTATCAAGTCAAACTCTTAAAAATATGCATGTCATAGATAAAGCAAGTGAAAGCCTAGTGTTACGTCCACTGATTTCTCACAATAAGCAAGAAATTATTGATATCAGTCATCAAATAGGAACATATAATTATGCCTGTAATATGCCAGAATATTGTGGAGCTATTTCAGATAAATCTAGTGTGTGAGCAGAATTAGAGATAATTCTGGAAGAAGAAAAAAAGCTAGATGAATCAATCTTAGAAAGGGCCTTTACTTGAAGAAAGTTAGAGAGAATAATAAATATGTTAGATTCAGAAGAGTTTTTTACCCAAGCAGATACTATTACCATTCAAACCAAAAGGTCAGAAGACCTCTGTATTATTGATATTAGAGAACCTGAAAAAATAAAAAATATCCCTTTTAAAAGCGATATGACTATTCCATTTTTTAGAATTAATGCTGAATTTTCAAAGCTTGATCAGAGTAAAACCTATGGTTTATATTGTGATAAGTGAGTACTTTCTCAATTACATTGACTCTATTTGCAAGAACAAGGTTTTACTAATATAGTAGTGTTTCGAGAAGAAAAATAACTATGTTATTTTTCATCATTTTTACTCTCAGTTTTTTCTTCTTGTGCCTTTTCATCTGCAACTGTTCTCAAAGCCACTCAGTATGTTTTACTATACCAGATAAACAAAAATGTTTCAAAGAGAGCATACATAATGATTGAGAATGACACCCAACCTACATTCATGAATCATATAGTGAAGGGAATATCTTTTCACCAAAAGAAGTATCATGCAATGATCAGTCAGATCACTGAGAAACCAATATCAAAGTACATAAGTTTTTTGATTTCATCTTTTGCGAACTTTGGGTAGATAACAAAATAAGCAAGAGCCAATAATGCAGTATTCATGTATATAATAAACGCTTCAGGATTTGAGAGAATATAGTTCATGTTTTTGTCTGAGATATAATTTGTAGAGGCAATATAGTTATTTTATAGTTTTTTCCAAACAAATTGATGGAGATTTTTAAAAAAATCATGCATGTTTTTATCTTTTATGACTATCCCATGCATTTTCTCAAAAGAAATAATTGAAGTATATTCTCATCACCATACCAAAAAGTCTACAGGTACATTAAATCATTCAGGAAATAGTTTATATGTTCTCTTTTGGAACATGTGGTCATGTTTAAATTTATCATGGAAATGTTTATTATTTTCATGTATATCATATAGGATTTTTCAGTTATCTCATATATTAACTGCATATCATTTAGGAATAAGATTTTCAGCCTTCTCAGGAGAATAAAATGAATATACGGGGTTAAAACTTGCTTGCACATTTCTATACATCTTTACAAAATCGTCTTCTCAAGTCATATTTTCTATACTAATAGTAGAACTCTTTTCAGAATATATTTCATTTAGTAGAGTGACTCATTTTTTTAGTGATTCTCTTTTCTTATCAAAATCTCTCAGTAGGTTCTGAGGTTTCTCTGGAATATAGAGTATTCTCTTTCACTTAAGAGTCTTTCATATAAATCATTTGCTCAAAAGAGATTCGATATATGGATAAACAGTAGTTCTTTTTATTCCAGTATTTTTAGCAATCTGAGTCACTCAGCAGGGATTATTCTTTAGTATAAAATGATATACTTGTCCTTCTTTTTTTTCAAGTCACAACTCATAAAGAAGTGATTCAATTTCTTGCATATTAAGACTGTTAAAGGATATACTTCACTAGTATAGTTTAATAATAAAAAAGTGTCAATAAAAACTGACACTTTTAATACTTAATATATTAAAAATCCTTTATTTAGAGAGGGTAGATTAGTTTTTGACTATTTAATTTTTGTTAATTTTATACTAAAAAGATAACATCTTTGTACTTTACAATTTAAATATTTATTGTATGAAGAAAATATGAAAAACACTTGTATACCATTTTGAATGAGATTTTATTGAAAATAACTTAGATTATATTAGAAGTATTTCTGATGAAGTTATTATTATTACTGCAACAGATGACTATCAAGGGAAGATATTCAAAGAGCACTTTGAATGAGTTGAGTGTTTTATTTCAGGTGTATTTGATTACCTAGAGAATAGTTTTTATGATTTATTAACTCTCAAATATATTGTTAATGCCTATACAGGAAATTGAGATTTTGATTTAGACTTTTTAGCTCAGAATAATATTATCTATAAAAACAGCATAGGTTTTTCATCACAGGCAGTGGCAGAGTTATGATTTACCATGATGCTCAATTTATGAAGAAACGTATTAGAAAGTAAAAACTTTGCCCATAACAGGTGAAAGGAAGTATGAAAATTTCAATGAACAGAAAGTTTTTGAAAAACAGTATGAATTATTTGAATGGGATGTATTGGAACAATATTTTGAAATATGTGCAGTGCCTTATGAATGAATGTAATTTATCATTCAAGAGAAGAGAAAAAGAATCAATTTGAGTTTAAAAATATGTCTGATTTATTATCAGAAAGTGATATCGTGTTTCTTTCAGTTACTGAAAATAAAGATTCAAATAAAATGATAAATGCAAAAATTTTCTCTCAACTTAAAGATAATGCATTATTCTTAAATGTCTCATGAACCAATACTATTGATTGGGAATGAATATATGCTACTTTCACAAGTAGTAATATTAAAATATGGACAGACTTTTTAAATAATGACGAGATGTTAAAACAATACTTACAGTCTGACAGTTTTTATACTACTAATCATAGTGGGTTTAATACTGTTGAAGCTAAGGAGAGGAATGTGGAGAATTTTATGAATAATCTTAAAGGGGCGAGACCCTAATTTTATATAAATATAAATTAAGTAGAATAAAAACTAACTATCATCTTGATAGTTAGTTTTTTCTGTTTCTTTTGGTACCTGGGAAGGGACTTGAACCCTCACATCCGAAGATAGGGGATTTTGAGTCCTAGTTCCTTTCAGAAACTAGCAATAAATGGCTTAATTGAGGGATAAATTTGATGTTTTAAAACTAATATCCTGTCCTATGTTGTTATTTTAGGGGTACTTGGGACCACTTGAAATTAACATATATAATTATATTGTTTTTCTGATAGATAGCAAAACTTTTTACAGTTATTTTGTTTTAAAGTAGGGAATAATCATATGTATTTACATACCCCCAGTGTACCCCCTCTATACCCACCCCTTATAGGGTATCCATATAAAAAGAGAATAGGGGAGTCAGAGAGAAAAAATACTTGAGAAAAAAAGAAAACAATATTATATGAACTGTTTAATTTTACTCTCAGAGAGCCTATACTTTCAATCTACATTTTCTAGTAATTTTGCTGAATCTGGCATAGTATCAAGTGTTGTGCATTCTTGTAATGGAAATGTGCCTGATACAGGAGGAGAGTCTAAATGTTTAACGATATCATAAAATTGATAGTCTCAACATTGTGAACTATTTTTCATAGTTACATTATTTTTTTCATCTGGCTTGTATATTGAGATTTGAGGTATTCATTCATCTGAGTATCAATTTACTTCTCATAAAATTGGGCTTCTACTGTTTGGAGTGAATCATAATTTCTGTAACTTTTTTGCAATACTTGGCTTTCTGGTTTTTTTTGCTCCAATCTTTCCTATATCTGTTAAATCAGATACTCTTCATATTGTGTTAAAAAGTACATCTATTACACCTTTTCATTTAAATTCATCTTGTACCTTCATACCTACAATATCTATATCTCAACCTTTTTTTGTGAAATATATAAAATTAGACTTGCTTGAGTCTCTTGGGAATAAAGGAACATCTTCTTCTCAGAATACTCAAGATATATAATGTTTTATTCCTTGCCTTTCCATATAAATTCTCATCTTTTTTCAATCCATTTGAGCACTTCATATTTCAATTGGCTCTCATTCTATTAATGTAGTGTTATTTTTCCTCATTACAATAATATTACAAACTATTATATATATAATAATATAAAATAATAGTAATGTAAATAGAAAGAAATAATATTATAATTTTAATTCATATAAATTTTTATAATATTACAACTTGTATTCTATCCCTATTTCTTCTAATTTTAACAGCAAATGGGCAAACTTTTTCTTTTCTACAGTGTCTTCCTCAATATCCTCATATTCAGAAAAATGTAACATATCCATGTATATATCAAAACACTCTTTT
>CALDZW010000100.1 GCA_937944175.1 uncultured Candidatus Altimarinota bacterium | reverse complement strand
GATGAAGCAAAATTAAGAATTAAGAAGCTTTCTGATTTTAAGGGAAACACTCTATTTTTCTACAATGAATCAAAAATTCCTGAAGAAGATCTTCTTATTAACTCAAAAATGAAGCTCAGTTCGATAGATGAGGTAATTAATTCATTACTGGTAACTAAAGATGTTATAGAAAAGAGTATCTCTGATTTTTGAAGTATGGACAGTATTAAATCTTCATTCATTGAATCAATTAAAGAAGCTTGAATGAAAAATGGACAGGTTCTTTGGCCGACTAGATGTGCTCTAAGTTGAGAACAATTTTCTCCATGAGCATTTGAAATGATATATATATTATGAAAACAAGAATCTTTATTACGTCTTAACAAAGTGATAAATGCTTTGAAAAATACTTAGCTGTCAAGCTGTTTTTTGAGTGAATATTTTGATACTCAGAAATATTAGACTATAATAGGGGAGTAGTAATTATAATTAAAAACTAAAAAATGAATTTCCAATCACTAAAATCTATGATAGACAATCTAATTCAAACATACAATTGTGGATCATGCAACTCAAAAGTTGATGAGTCAAATGTTGAAGTAGTATGAACTGCTTGAACTAATGTAAATGTAGAAATTGAATGCCCTCAGTGCAAGAAACATACTATTGTTAGGGCTCAAGTATATGCGCTTGATGTTCCAACATCTAGTTTTTCACCAGAGCAGATTACTCAACTGAAAGAAAAGATATCTGAATCCGGATGACTTTCGGCTGAAGCATTATGAGATATTGAACTTTCCCTTGAATGAATTAAAGAGAACAAGAATTCTATCAAAGATACAAGCATAGTAGAAATCAGTAAAAAGTTAAAAACTAGAAATATCTCTGTAGATGATATTTTTACACAAATTGATGAGTAGTATTATTTACTAATTATTTAAAAGATGCAGAAAGTATTTCTTGTACTTCTTATTGTTGTAGTATGATGAGTTCTCCTTACTTTTCTGAAACCAGATACCACAAAGCAAATAGAATCATCCATATGAATTTGATGAGTTACTGATAGTATTAAATGAGCAAGAGATAATTTTAACAATACTATTACTGATATTCCATCAATAGATACACTAAAAGAGACTTATTGAGAGGCCTATAGTTGAGCTATAGATATAAAAGATACTATCACATGATGAGTTAAAACAACAAAAGATACCATAGATGATGTACGTTCAACATTATCTGGTGCTCAAAACACGTACAATGAAGCTAAAAATACACTTAATGAGGCAAAAGAGACAATTAATAAAACAACGGAAACTTTCAATAAATTAAAATGAACTGTAAGTGAAGTTGAAAAATTGTGAGAGGGGATTAAGTGAATTGTTGACACAGATATCCTAGAGTAGGTAACATAAAACTAAAAATAGCTAACATTTTGTTAGCTATTTTTTTAATTAGTTCTCGTCTAAATCATCAAACATTTTGTTCTTTCATGCAATCATTGCACTATTAATATCCCTATAGAATTTTCTATTATTAGCTATTTCATTACTCTCATCAATATTTTGCTGTTCATCAGGCATTAAGCTATTATATGGTTATAGTATAAATTATGGCAAATCTTTGGCCTTCTCTGCAATTTGATCAATAGTTGTTACTTCTCAACTTTCATCGTCAATTGAAATAGTATACACAGGGAGTTCTCAAGCAAGAACATGCCCTGTAAGGAAAAAATGTTCCATAGTAGCATCTTGCAATAATTTTAGCAGCTCTTCTGAAGTTTTTGTAAAATCATCACTAAAATTTTTAAGAAGCATTTCAGCAATGTTTTTATTCATACTCTCTACCATTGCAGGAGTGAAAATAAAAAATTGAGACTCTCAATCACATGGATGGATACTATACTTATTAGAATCAATCAGTAACACTGCATTTTCTTCATGATCTCATTTCAAAATATTCACTTTCATTTCAGCACTCTTTTCTTTTGAAATTAATTCTGAGATATAATTAACAGAATACTTAGAAAGATTATATTCTTCTGATTTTGTCAGCAAGAATTTAATATGTCCACAGCCAATTCATTCTTCTCATGCATGACAATCACTGTGAAAAGAAAAGTTTTCAATTCATCACACCAACTCTAAAAAAGCAGAATACACTCTTTCATGAAAAGTAAATTTTTCTCCCAATTCTTGATCCAACACAGAAAATATAACAGCTAACTGTCCTATTGATCAGCCCGCTACACTCAGGGAAAAATTACTTTCATTCTTTGTTCTTCTTCAATCTATACACTGAGAGGTGAGTGTGTTTTTGATTTTAAATGTATTCTCCAAACAATATATTTTACAATAATCACTTGCTTTTGTAGTCATACTTTTAATACTTTAAGAAAAATTATAATTTTTTCACTTTAATGTTTACAGATTTTTTCATATCTGTCAAAACAAATGCAACTAAATTACATTTTTATGATTTTTTGTTCTAGTTGTAACAATATTAATTTTATTCATTACCTGGAAGTGAATAAGATTTAAAATTTTCAATCACATCAAGGTTCAGATCACCATTTTTATCTGTTAATCCAATAATTGAGGCTGAAGCTATTACAGTAGCCAAAACAACTGTTAATATTGATTTTTTATGTTGAGGTCATTCTTTATAATCATTATTCTTTTCTTGTGAAATTTTATGATCTAGAAGCATTTTGAAAGATAATTATTATTAAAACAATTCAATTATATCATAATATTATTGGTTATAATGTCAATTTATATACACAAGCCAAGATATGCTTGTTACATATATAACATATTTATGATTTCTTGTTATTTTTAAAGAGTAACCCTTGACTTTTTATTTTAAAGTATATTTTACTAATCTTAATTTTATATATTAATTTTATTCAAATGGATTTAAATGTTCCGCTAACTGATGAACAAAGATTAGAAATAGATAAAATAGTAGAAACAGCAAGTGTTAATAGAAATGCTGCTATTGCAATATGGCTGGAAAAAGCAGAAAATCGTAGAAAGACTGCAGCTAATCTTGGTTTTCCTGCTAGTGAAATGGATGATGCTTTAATGGGTAAAAGAATGCATCTTCAGGCTCTTCCAGAATCAGCAAAAAAAGCAGCAAGTAGTGGGTTAACTCAAATTTGAGAGCAAGTAAGTAAAACAGTTAAGAATGTGAAGAAAAAAAAATTTCGCCTTTTTTAAATAATATTTGAGAATCTTTTGATTTTCTTTTTTTTTTTATTATCACTGATTCATTTTAATCATGAATACATAATCATATGCAAAAATTATTGCTCAAAATATTTCCTTTCATGGATTGGATAAGGGAGTTGAAAAATAAGAGTGTACTGAAGGCTGATATAATTGCAGGGGCAACTGTTGCTTTGATATTAGTTCCTCAGTCAATGGCCTATGCTCAGCTGGCATGACTTGCTCCATACTATGGATTATATGCTAGTTTTCTTCCTGTGATGATAGCTGCTTTATGGTGAAGCTCTAGACAG
>CALDZW010000099.1 GCA_937944175.1 uncultured Candidatus Altimarinota bacterium | reverse complement strand
TTTTCCTTGAAGAAGAGGAGGAATATTATTTCAACTATTCTTTTTTGCATATTTCTTGTTAAAAGGAATATTTTTTAACTTTTGATATCATAATTATTTCACATAAAAACACAAAAGAATTATGAAAAAAGTGAAATAAGGGGATTCTAATATACACTTTGGTAACAATTAAACATTTACATACTACCATAAAAGGTTATGATTTTGGTACTATATTTACTAATTATGAGATTATGAAAAAGTTTCTTATAGTGTATTGAGGAGATGCTGAGTCAATGAAAGAGTGGCAGAATGCATCGGAAGAAGATCAACAAAAAGAGATAGAGGCACGGGGGAAATGGATGACAGAAAATGAGAGTTCATTTGTAGATCAATGAAATCCTGTTGGAGTCAATACACGTGTTCATAATAGTGGTGAAGTGACAGCACAATCAAATGAAATTTGTGGGTATTCAGTATTATCAGCTGAGAGTAAAGAGAATGCATTAGAGTTACTAAAGAGTAATCCTCATACTATTCAACCTGGAGCCTATATTGAGCTTATGGAAATAATGGAGATGGAAATGTAGCTTTGTTTTAAAAAGATCTATCTAGTGTAATTACTAGATAGATCTTTTTTTGTCTTTTTTTCTTATAATACAAAGTTTAGGAGGAAGAAATTATCGAAGTGTATCCTGTAAGGACAAGACAGAGTTATGAAAAATTATTTCACATTAACCTCTTTTTCTCAAATTATTAAGTCAATAATTTGTTTTTCTCCATTTTGTAATGTAATTTGTAATTGTGTAGGAATTTTTTCAAATCAATTGAGTCAGAAAGTAATTGATGACTCTTGTTTGGTCATGAGTCATTGCTTTGGGAGAAATTGTTGTGAAGAGAGTACTTCTTCTCATGCTAACAGTGAAAATATTGCATGTAAATACTTCTTCTTATTTGGAACCTGTACTCTCAAGAAATTATTGTTTTCATCTGGTTCTCTCAGATATACTTGAGGTTTTCAATCAAGGTTGAGATATATAATGTCTTGAAAGGTATCATTATTTATATCTCATACTAGTGCTGAAATTCCATAGTGCTTATTTGAAATATCATATGCTTCCATTGAGGGAGTAAATGTGTTCTTATTATTTTGTACAAGAAGTTCTCAAGTAAGTTTAGAAAGTTTGTGTGGAGCCCATTTTATGTAGTTTTGTGTCACTATGTAGTCTGTTTGAGCATCAAGGTTAACATCAACCGGGACAATTCACCACCCAAATCAGAGCTCATCAAAACTAGGGTCAACTTTTTGTTTAAACTTCATACCTCAATTATTTTCTAGGAAGAGATATTTTGAAGTAACATCTTGTTCTTTAGTTGAATCTCAGGCAAGGAGTGCTTCTGGAATGGTTCTTCATACATTACTAAAGAATATATCAAGATCTCCATCATTGTCGTAGTCATTGATGGAGAGTCACATCCAAAAACCATATGCTTCTCATGTATACACTGGAGTGAATTTCCCATCATCGTTTTGAAATATTTTTACTGTATCAGTATTTGGTGAAATGATCAAGTCAGGATCATTATCATTATCTAGATCAGCAAAACTTGAAGTAAAGGTATTGGCAATAACTTTAACACCACTTTCTTCTGTAATGTCTGTGAATTTTAAATTTTCATCATTTCTGAGGAGTAGATTCTTTTGTACATGATCGGGGTTATTAAATGTTGCTGCTTTGAAGAGCGATTGAGTAATAAAAGTAGAGACATACATATCAAGATCACCATCATTATCAATATCAGCAAGATCAATATCAAGAGGGACAGCATTCAGGGGGAGAGAAATTTCTAGTTTATTTACTTTGAGATCACCTGAATCATTGTTATAGTAATAGATCCCATCTTGTCTGGCTATAAAAAGATCTTCAGTTCCATTCTCATCAAAATCAATAGAATAGGCTCAATAACTTGGTTTTCTATTAGCAAGTCATGAATGAATAGTAATATTTTTGAGTGCTCCATCCTTGAATTCAAAGACTCAATCAGTTTGTTCTGCTCACCCAGTGATGAGAATTTCATTATTACCATCTCCATCTAGGTCAAAGAATGTTCATCATACAAATGCAAGAGCCTTCTCTTTATCATAAATATGTTCAAAATCTATATCTATTTTTGAGAATTGAGGTTGTTTGGGAGTCGTATCTACTACACTGCTTTCTTCACTATTGGAATCTGAAGCTTCTTCAGGTTGCGGGGTTTCTCATTCTTGAATATTCTCAACTGGAGTTTCTACTGTCTCAGGAGTTTGAATTTGATCTGATTGAGGAGTATTAGGTGTCTCTACAACAGTATCTGAACAAGAAGAGAGAAATAACAGTGTAAGAGTCAGTAAAAAAAGATGATTCATGAGTTAAGTAAAAATTATAAGTGTAAATAGTTTGCGAATATCTTACTTAAGTATTTTTTAATCTCAAGAGAAAATTATACATTGAGAGATATACAGAGAATCAGCTTTTTCACTATTTTCTTTGTGCTATATCTCTTGAAGAGTATAATCCAAGTATTACAGGTTTATTTTTCTAGAAGAATGATATTTTATGGCAGATAGTAAGTTTATTGAAAGTATAAAATTTAAGAAGTGACCAAAGTGAAAGGAAAATACATTTCCTCCTTTTAAATGAGGAGATAAGGTTTTTTTCTGAGGGGAAGGTGAGATGCAGAAATTGATTGAGTTTTATTTGAAGGGAAAACAAAAGGTAGGGACAGGTTTGAAACCTGTCCCTACAGATGAGGAGATCAAGAAGAATGCAAAGAGGTTTAAGATTAATTGTGTTTTGGGAAATAATTGAGGTGGGAAGAGTAGATTGTTAAGGGGGATAGATGATTCTTTTAAAAAACCAGGAGGTTTTAGTTTACATTCAGATATAGAAATCTACTTTTGACAAACAAAATATATAGATTTTTTTGAATCAAAGAAATTAAACGCACGATTAAAATTATGATGAACAGCCTATCAAAGACCAGATTGGATTGATTCTTTTCTTGATGATTTTATGAAAGATGATTATATCTTTGACTTAGTGATGTTTTTTAGAGGGTGATGACTTAATGAGGCCTTTTTGGATAGCTTTTTTTGAAGAAATAAGTTTTCAGAACTTATGCTATCATTAAACTGAACATATAATTGAAAAGACAGAACCTCATATCAAGCTCCAATAAAAAAATAATAAAATTTAAAGACTTTTTACATATAGTAGAGGAAGTTTTAATGAAAAAATCTCAAGAAAAGGAGTATGATTTTTATATTATTCAATACATGAAACATGTATATTATCTTATCGATCTTGTTCAAGAAAAGTATGACCTAAAGTGACTGTTGAGTGAATTAAGGGAATTGTATAATTCAAATAAAATAATTGATGATTCATTTAAAATTCTTAATTGAAAAGAGACTAATGATAAACATGTTTTAGAAAAGCTGGTTGATGAACTTAAAATGAAAAATAGAAATAATGAGAAGAGACAGATCAATGTAATTGATGATATAGATTTTTTTCAACATCAAGAGAAATGATGTATAATATGTAATTTTGAAGAAATTAATCAAATATTTTGAGGAGTTTTGAGTAAAAAACTATATTTATCAGAAAAAAATGAACCAAAAGTTAATAAATATAGAGATTTTAAATCATTATCAGCAGGTGAAGAATGTATCTTTACAAGATTTTGAGTCTTATATAATCAAGTGATCACATGATACTGAAAATCAGAAAATAAGGAAAAATATAGAGCAATTCTTCTCATCGATGAACCAGATCTGCACCTTCACTTAGACTGGCAAAAAAAATACATCCAAAAACTTATTGATGTATTTTCAACACTTCCAGAAAATATCAATGTTCATTTTATTATAGCAACTCACAGTCCTTTTATTATTTCAGATTTACCAGCAGAATGTATTGTTAGGTTAGAAGGAAAAGGCAAGAATGAAGATTGAACTCAGAATAAGAATTGAACTTGAAAATATACAAGAATTACAACATATGATGATGTAGAGCATAGTAGCTTTGATGATTTT
>CALDZW010000098.1 GCA_937944175.1 uncultured Candidatus Altimarinota bacterium | reverse complement strand
CTACCCACTACAACTTTCACAACTTTCCTTAATTTCTAAACTCAAACTTCTCATATAATAAATAGTTTTTATTCCCTTTGACCGAGATCTAATATAGTAGTTATAGAGATCTTCTGGAGAAATCTTACTAGGATCTATCATCCACTCAAAACTGACTGATTGATCAAGCCATTTGTAGATAGTGGCTACCATATCAATAATATCTTTCATGTCGAGTTTTGTGTATTCTTTGTAGTACCAGAAATTTTCTTGATCAAGACTTGGTGCTACATTCACACTTGGTGCTACTGAATTTGTTTCTACAAAATATTTTTTGTAGATTGGAAGTATTGAAGCTGTCGTTCAAACAATCAGTGATGTTGAAGTATTTGGAGCTGGTGCTAGGTTATATGCAAAGCGGAGTCAATCCCTTTTCACGTCTGCAATCAGTTTTGACCACTTATCTGCCATATCTGAGTTCTTTTTAAACCATGCTTCATCTTTTCACATAAAGATTCCTTTTGACCATTCACTTCATTCATATATCTCATATGTTCCTCTCTCTTTTGCCATCTGATTAGAAGCTTTGAGAGTATAGTATGCATACATTTCAAAAATCCTATCCGTTTCCTCTCTTGCTTCTTGTGTATCATATGAAAGTTTATTCACTGCCAAATATTCAGCAAGTCATAAAAATCACACTCCTACTGACCTATATTTTTTTGCCGTAATTTCTGCTTCTTTGATTGGATAATAATTAAGGGTAATAACATTATCTAGAATCGTCATACATACTGGCATTACTTTCTCCATCTCTGATTCAGTATTCACTTTTGCCACATTAATAGAAGCCAGATTACATACAACACTATCTCCTGGCTCATACTTAATAACAACCTTTCCATCTTCTAACTCTTCTTCAATAAACTTTGATGGACTCGTATTTTGGCATATTTCAACACAGAGTTGAGTAGAATAAATATTTCCAGCATGCTTGTTCGGATTCATTCTATTTACTGTATCTCTAAAGAATGCATATGGCATACCTGTTTCTATATTTGTTTTCATATATTTTTTAAACAAATCTTTTGCATTTGTTGTTTCTTTGAGTGTCAGTTTTGGGTTTTGTTCACATTCTTCATAAAATTTCACAAATTCATCTCCAAAATGATCTTGAAGTTTTTTTCCTGTTACTTTTTCAATCTCATATGGATCAAATAATGTCCATTCTTTATTTTCTTGCATTCTCTCCATGAATAAATCAGGAAATGTTACTGACGGAAAGACATCATATGCTTTGAGCCTAATATCACCAGTTTCAGTTTGAAGATCAAGAAAATCATAAATATCTCTGTGAAATACATCAAGCGTTACTGAAATAGCTCACGCTCTTGCTCAGAGTTGGTTTACAGCAATAGCTGTGTCATTAATAACTTTAATCCATGGATTCACTCATCCTGCTGTTCCTTTTACCCCTCTAATACTTCCTCATTTTGATCTAATATTTCACATGTATACTCAGATACCTCCTCCAAATTTTGAGATCTGAGCCATATTTTCTACATTATGATAAATACTTCTCAGATCATCATCTACATTTAATTTGAAACAACTAGAAAGTTGATGATAATTTGTTCTGGCATTCAGTAGTGTTGGCGTTGGAAGAGAAATTTTCCCGAGACTACAGGCATCATATATTTTAAATGCTGTCTTTAGCCTTGTTTTTTTATCTTCTGGAGTAGCAAGAAATAAAGCAGCACTCATATACATTTCTTGAGGGAGTTCTTTAATCACCTTATTAGGATTCAAAAGATATCTTTTATTATACATAGTAACTGTTGTATAATTATAATCAAAATCTCTTTCAGTATCTATATACTTTCCTGCAGCTATAATATCCTCTTCACTATAGTATTTATAAAAGTCTTTATAATAGAGTTCTTTTTCTATATATTCATCCATTAATGCTTTATAGCTCTTTCCAGAGTAGAGATTCTTTATTTTAATATCTCTATTGTTTGATGCTTTTTTATAAATATCAAGCATTTGCAATCTTCCTGCAATAAACTGCCACGCAGTGTTATCAACACTTACAAGATCTACTGCTGATTTTATCATCATAGCAAGAATATCACTTGTCTTCATTCATTCTACAATATATTTTTTGAGTGATTCTTCTAGATCTTCAAATCTACACTTACGAGCCAATTTATAGCTTACTCTTTTGTAGGTATTTTTTACTTTTTTAATATCAAATTTTTCCTTTTCTCAACTTGTTTTAATAATTTTAAGTGTCTTTTTTTCTAATTTTTTATCTGCTTTTTGTTTAGACTTACTTCTTTCTTCTAGTTTTTCATTTCTATACAGAATAAATTCTTTCAATACAGGAAATACTCATGCCTTCATAAGCTCTTCTTCTACTATGTCTTGAATCTCTTCTATTTCTACAAATCTTTCTTCATTTTGAGTAATTGACTCTAATCTTCACGTAACAGCATTTGTCACTCAATCCACAAATGATAGATCTTTATGTCATACTGATTCTGCAGCTTTTTCAATAGCTCTCTCTATTCTTGATGGGTCAAAGTGAACCATATCCCCATCTCTTGTTTTAATTGACTCTAAAGGCATAATTTTTCTCTTTAAGCATTACAATAATAAAAAAAGAATTCAATAAATGAATTACTTTTTCATATGCTGACATAGTAACTCTTTTTCTGCTTAATGCTACAATTTTTAGAACAACCATGTTAATAGATTTTTCTCAGGGCGTTAAAAAATAATCCTTCTTCCCTCTATTACATATATCTCGAGTTTTTTACATTACACTACACATAATTTTAACAAAAAATCTAGTTAAAAAAGTTTTTAACGAATTCGTTAAAAACTTTTTTAAAATAGTTCACATAATATTCAATAGTTCACCTGTTAATAAGTAATTGAAAAATATTGATCTAATTGTTTCAAGAAAGAATCTCTAATTGTAAATTACACAATTAAAAAGCCTCTTATAATAAGAGACTTTTTAGTATGAAGCAATAGTTATTATCTAACAGCTTCTTTAAGAGTTTTACCAGCTCTAAAAACAGGAGAGTTCATAGCAGGAATTTTAATAGCCTCTTTAGTTCTAGGGTTTACACCATTTCTAGCAGCTCTTTTTGATACTTTAAATGCACCAAATCCAGTAATATTTACTTCATTCCCTTTTTTAAGTTCAGCAGTAATAATATCAATACCAGCAGCTAACATTTTAGAAACTGCATCTTGACTTAAACCAGCTTGAGCAGCAATTGCTTTTATAAAATCAATCTTTTTCATAATAGTACAGTGTTAATAATTAAAGTTAACTCCCTTAATATAGCCGCCTAGTTTATAATTGCAAACTTTTTT
>CALDZW010000097.1 GCA_937944175.1 uncultured Candidatus Altimarinota bacterium | reverse complement strand
TAATTATCTCTGTGCTGATATAATCACTGCATAAGTTGTTTGCAATAATAGAGTGTTTATTTACAATAGTATATATTACTCTCTAACTCATTCTACACTATGAGAAGTACTGAAGTTCAAGAATTCCTAAAAAAGCAGTTTACTGGATCATTAGCAACAATATCGGATAACAGTGAAGCTGATATTGCTATTGTGTTCTTTGTAAGTGACAAAAATGAACTCTACTTCAAAAGTAGAACTACTAGTACTCATTCAGAAAATATAAAAATTCAAAATGAAGTTGCTTTTTCATGCTATTCTCATGACTCAAATTATTCATGAAAATACTGAGTTCAAATTCATGGAAAAGTTGAACGAATATATGACACTAATCTTATGACAAAAGTAGTCTTTTTGTACTCTCAAAGATTTGTTGGTTCAGGAAAAAAATTACCGAGCATTGAAACTCTCTGCCAAGAAGATTGTTGATCTACCTTTTACAAACTTATAATAAATGAATTCAAGATTGTAGATGAAGGGCCTGATGGAAATAATACTATGGGAGAATACCAGCAAATATAGGATTCTTGAGTCAATAAAAGTTTTACACAAAACTGTAAAAAAAGTTATAGAAACTTGTGAATAACACCATAAAAATCCGCTTCCAAAGCGGATTTTTTATTTATAGATGATGGTAAACTTTTTATAAAGAACTATGTTATATTTGTTTTCAAGAACATAGTCACCTCTCATTATTAGCAACTATTTCCGTTCTTCTTTTCACTATACTCAATTTTTTGTAACCATAGCATACTTCAAAGTATTATCAACATTCAAAGAAATTCTACTCTATTTGGAAATTCTGAATAAAACATATATCAAAAAATAAAGGTAAAAATTATCTCTATTGTAAGGACTCTATCAGCTACAATTCAAGATAATTTTGAAAATCAATAATTCAAAAATATTACTACAAATATATTGAAAAGTGCAGTGATAAAAAATAGAACAAACAGTTGTAATTCCAATAATGATTCCAAATTAGGTAATCACTCTCATACCATAAGTGAGGTGAAAAATAATGCTACAGATCAAATCGTGAGCATCCCAAAAGCTATTTCTCTATTTGAGAGAGTATTTGAATGAAATTTTCTTAGGATATGAGCTAGTCAAAATAGTGCCTCTCATATTAATGCATATGTTTCTCATTCTCATATAGAAAAATCTCAATAATGTCATCATACTAAATAGACTCCAAACAGTGATATTCCCAATCATACAGCTTTTTTGAATCACAGCTTTTCTCCTATAATAATGACAGCAAACAATGAAGTAAATGGAAACAAACCAATAGCTGAAGCATTTAGTAGTGTTGTATGAAGCAGTCAGTATGTAAAGAGTCAAACTCATACATAGCTTAAAATTCCTCTTGAGACTAGCAATACTTTTTCTTTTGTATCAAGATGAAGATACTTAGAGAAAGATATATGTTTCCAAAAAATGGCACACATTAACATACTTGCTAGAGCAATTCTTATATACACCTGCTGAAATCATTCAAAATTATGGGCATCAAAATATCTCGCGACTACTCCAAGTAGTGAGAAAAAAAGTGTACAAATAAGCAACACTCCTATTCATTTTGTTGATTCTTTCATTAATATTCATTATTATTTTTACCTCTCTTCCCTAAAACTCTTCCACATTTTCTCAAAGCTTTCATTACTTTTCAAAAGTTCCTCAAAGCTTCCATCTCATACAATTTTTCCATTATCAAACATAACAATTCGATCAAAAAATTTGAGAAGATTCAGTTTATGAATTGAGGAAATAATAGTTTTTTCTGAAAATCTATCAAGAATATGAGTATATATTTTTTCTTCATTGTGAGGGTCAACTGAACTGGTTGATTCATCTAGTAATATAATTTTTTTGTTCTGAGCAAAAAGCAGAGCTCTTGAAAGAGCAAGCCTTTGCTTCTGCCCACCTGAAAGATTTACTCATTTTTCATTTATCTTGCTCTCTAATCAGTTTGGTAGCTGTTCTATTACATCACTAAAGCATGCCATATTAGTAAACTTTTCAACTTGTTTATCTGTATAGTCAAGGCCAAAGGTAATATTTTCTCTGATAGTTGCAGTAAAAAGCTCTGGTTCTTGAGGAACAAGCGTAGTTTTAAGATCTACTCATGAAAGTGTATTAAAGGTTTCATTTCAATTAATAACTATTTCTCCTGAATTAAAGTCATGGAGTCCATGGAGCAATTTTAAAAATGTAGTTTTTCCTGAACCTGATTCTCAGATAAAAGCTATCTTTTCTCAAGAGGTAAAAGAGAAATTGATATTTTGTAAAATGGCCTTTTCATCTTTTTTATAAGAAAATCATGCATCTTGAATATCAATTTTTTCTGCAAGGAGCACTTCTTTTTCACTTTGAATCTGTTCTTCACTATCTTCTATATCTGAAACATTCTCAATGTCTGTTTTTTGCTGAATAAGACGAGAGTACAATCATCCAAAACCAAAAAATACACGACTCAGATTTGCTAGATACATGTATAGAGCTGAAATGGTTCACACCTCTATAATTGATCATGTATTGTATGCAACTAATACATAACACACAACAGGGACAGCGGTAATAAGATCAAACAACAGATCTCCTACCATCCATTTATTTTCATTAAGCACTACCTGTTTACTAAAAGACTTTTGAGGAGTATATAAGCTCTCTGATACTCCTTTTGATACTAACTTCTTGATATTCAAGATAATGATACTGGTAATATTTGAAAGACTATCATAGATCTTTGCCGAAATCTTATTCTCAAGCAAATTTTTTTCTTTGTAGAGAGGAACCAATCTCTTATCAAAGCTAAATATTACAAAAAGACATATTACCATTGCTACTAACACTCCAAGTGCTATCCACACACTAAAAAATAGTAGTGCCACTATAGTACCAACTGCCCTAATACAAATTCCTACTACTTCAAAAGAATCTTGAGAGAATACAAATAAGCTCTTGGTAGATTTTTCAATTTTATCAATCGAGTCTCCACTTTGTCTCTCAGTATGCCATCAAAGATCAAAATTCAACACTCTTTCAAATAAGAACTCTTTATAGTTTACCTCAACCAAAAAGGCATTTTTTCTTTCTAATACTCTTGCTATCCAATGAAATGACCAAAATACAAGAGATAATAAAAAACTCCCAAACAGTAAAAACACCAAAAAATTAATATTTGCTTCTGTCATTCACTTATCTTGCAATTCATTCAAAAATATTCCAAATACCGCAGGTGGCAAAAGTAGTATTATCTGACCACATATACACAAAAATAAATACAGAACAACATTCTTTCTATTTCCTACTGAAAATTTCCACATTTTTTTGAATAAAAATATGGTTGCTTCATTTTGTAATTTATTGGATTTTTGCAGTTCTTTAGTCATCTATTTTGTGTTTAATCTTTTTCTTATTTAAAAAATTTATAATATCATCCAACAATCCTCCATATATGTAGTCTATCTTACTCCTTGGGTGTAATCATAATTTCTTAATTTTTTTTCACTCAATACAATCAATTAATGAAAATATATTATCAACTATTGGTTTAAAATCTCTCTTCCATACTGAGTTGATATTATTCATCTCTTTTGTAATATTATTATATTTTTCTTTGTCTTCAGTTTTCCGATGAGTAATAGTCATGCGTGCAGACTCATATTCCTCAAGCCTTAAATATAATTTATGTTCACTTAATTTGTTGTTAAAAGAAATTAGTAATTTTTTTAAATCATCCATATTATCTGTATTTCTTGGCAAAGACTCCCAAGCTTTTCTCTCTCCAACACTTTTTTTCTCCTGCAAATCTTCTACTGTAAAAGTTGATTCATTACAGTCTACCTTTTTATGACAATTCCTACACAACCAAATCCCATTTAATATACTCCTAACATCTTCATCAGACATATTTGGGTTACATCTTGGTCCTTTTTCTGCATTTGAGATAATATGTCATGCTTCTCACCATGGAGTAACTTTATTAAAATCATCTAAATTTGGTCAAATTGTATTACATCAACAAAGGTTGCAATTATACCCAGATCGACATGCTAGTGTTCTCTTTGTCGGTACTGAAAACTCTCTAGCTTTTAACCTTCAACCCATAAAATGATTAATTATTACTTTAAATACTTAAACCACTTTTTTTGAAGTGCTGCTTCTATATTCACATTCTCACTATGAGCTAGTAAAATTATATGTCAGAATACGTCTGCCAACTCTGCTTCAAATTGATCTCTTGATTGTTGTGAAGAGAGTCACTTCTTATCTTTTTCAATACCTTTACCAAGATAAGCTTGAGTGAGTTCTCAAAGCTCTTCTTGAAGTTTCAACATATACCAATCTGGTGTTCTCTCTATTCAAATCTCTTTTGTATAATCATCAGAAACTTGTACTACTTTTCTGTGTATCTCATCAAAATTCATAGGAACATATGGTTAACATATATTTTACCAAACTGCTTCTTTGATTATACTAGTATATAAATTATCTAGTAATAATCAAAATATGAAAAATAAAACTATTGGGTGGATAGGAACTGGTCTTATGTGAGAAGCAATGGCATACAACCTTATACAGGCTTGATATAGTGTGAATGTATATAATAGGACTGAAAGTAAAACTCACAGACTTCAAGAAAATTGAGCCAAGTATTTTGATAATATTGCAGAACTTACAAAACATTCTGACATCATTTTTTCTATTGTATGAGATCCCAAGAGTGTTGAAGACGTATATTTTGGAAAAGATGGAGTATTAGAAAACATATCTGAGTGAAAAACTGTTATTGATATGACAACTACCAAGCCAAGTCTTGCTGTAAAAATTTATGAAGAAGCAAAGATGCTCTGAGTTGAAGTACTGGATGCCCCAGTATCAGGTTGAGACATGTGAGCCAAGGCATGAACACTTGCCATTATGGTTGGATGAGAAGAATCTATTTTTAATACCATTCTTCCTCTCTTTGAAGTTATGTGAGAGAATATTGTTCTTCAATGATCTGCCTGAGCTGGTCAACACACAAAATGTGCTAACCAAATTGGTATTGCATGAAATACCATTGGCCTATGTGAAGCACTTTTATATTCTGAAAAAGTAGGACTTGATCCAGAAAAAGTAGCTCAAATTATTTCCAATTGAGCCGCTGGAAGCTGGGGATGGAAAAATCTGGCTCCAAGAATCTTTTCTTGAGAACTAGATACTGTATTTTTCATTAAGCATTTCAAGAAAGATCTTAAAATTGTACTAGGAGAATGTGAAAACATGAATCTTTCACTTCCTTGACTTGCAACAGTCAATGAACTCTATAAACAGATGTGTGCTGCTTGAGATGAAAATCTTGGAACACAAGCACTGATCAAGATTTTAAGGAAGATGAATAATATGTAAATGTTTACAACATTTCCTCAAGCACTCAATTTCTTCTTGTCTCAGATTGATTAACAAAATCTTTAAAATCATCTTCATCTTCTACTGCTTCTCGTTTAAATTTAATTCCTAAAGACTCAACAACCGCAGCTCTAGAATGAAATCTTGGGATGATTTTTAATTCAATAGCTCATAAATAATTTTTTTCTAATGTCAGCGTGTATCAAAAATTTGGATATGGAATTAATATATTACTCTCATCAAGTCTTGTCGTATTATCAATGAGATCTTCTTTTTCTAGTATTGCTTGGACAATATCTTTAACTAAAAATCTATTTTTTTCAATAATACCTGTGTACTTATCTCCATTATGATGAAGCTTATGAATAATTGCATCTGATTTTTCTGAAGGTTCTCATTGGTTTTTTGTAATTGAAAATGGGTCAATAGCTGATATATTGAGTTCTTCAACTAGTCATGTCACATAGTCAAATTCTTCCCAAAATTTTGGTGTTCATAACTCTACCACCTCTAGTGTAATTCATTGATATGCCAGTCATCTTTTTGTATTATCAGTAGGTCTAAGAGTTGAAAATTCTTTATCTCACCAATTAAATCAATGA
>CALDZW010000096.1 GCA_937944175.1 uncultured Candidatus Altimarinota bacterium | reverse complement strand
TCTGAGTACTTTGAACAATGTTTCCTGATTGATGAGCAAAAGATATAGATGTTTTACAAGGGACATCTACGTTCTTATATATCTTTTTTTGATGACTATATATTCTGGGGTTGATATGGAGGTTCATTCAATATAAAAAAGAAAGCTATGTTATTACGGATAGAAAAGTCATATATAATTATTGAAACTTATTTTCAGAAAATTCAGTTGATCTGGATCTTAATAAAGTGACGCAAGTCAGTAATATTTTGTGATTTGTTCAACATACTCTTTTTAGAACATGAAATGTCATTGTAAAAACAGCATGAAGTTCAAACTCAACAGTAAATATGCAAAATATTTCTTTATCAGAAGACCATTATATTACTCTTAAGGAGAGAATGAAGAAAAATGGTTTTAGACTTGAGATGGATTCACTTGTACAAGAAGAAAAACCACACTGGTTAGCAATTATTTGAGAGCTATTTTGAAAGGGGATAAGTTGAATATTAGTTTTAGCATACGTTGCATTTAGTTTCTATATAGAAATGCAACACTGACTTGAAGAATGAGAATTTGACCTTGAAGAAATAAAAAAAGAAATACCTGAAGGACTTCCTGAAATATCTTCAAGTGTTATTACTTGATGATTATCTATTGGAGGAATTATCTTGATTATTTTTATCTTGTCAGTGTTATTTAAGTTTTTGGATCTAAAAAGAAGAAGATATAGAGTCTTTACAGATACTGTCAGCTATACAGAATGATTTCTGACAAAGAATTTTTCTTTTATACCAATTGAAAATGTAGCTGATACAGAAAATACTCAAAATTTTTGGTCAAAGATATTTTGACTCCATGATGTAGAAGTAAGTTCTCAATGAGAAAACAACAAAGTAGTATTTAAGAATATGGTGAATGGTGAGAAATTGATGGCTAATATAAAGTATCTGAAAAATGCTATAGTTAAAAAACCAACAACTATTATTAGGTGAGAAGAGGAAAATAAAAAAGATTCACTCGTGGCATTTACTGACCAAACTGAGAAAGCTCTAGATTTTGATTCAGATTTTAGAGCTGAGTATAGAATGAATTTGCTGAGGTCTTTAGGTCCATATTTAGTGTGTATTGTTATACCTCCAATGTGGCCAGTTCTTATTATTGTATGAGGATTTAAATTGGTTGAGATATTTGCCACTACTTTTATTATAGGGGAATCCTCAATAGAAAAAAAATATCAATTCATTAATACCAAGCATAGTAATTTTTCAGTAGAAAAAATTACCTGAGTGATTTTTAAAGAATCTCTTATTGATAAAATGTTTAATACCTGCAGCATCCGTTTCTTATCAATTGGTACTGGAACTAATATAGTATTCAAAGATATTAACAAGACTCCAGAACTGAAAGAAAATATTCTTTCTAAAGTGTGAATTCATTTAGATGAAGTTCAAAGAGATATAGTATCAGAATTTAATTTTTGAGATTATGTAAAGTCTCAGATTTGAACATTCATTTTTCTTACACTCTTTTTAATCATGGTATGGTGAGTAATTGCCTGGGCATTATCTCTTGATGAAGTAGTGAAGTGATTGTGAGAAGCAGGTTTATGAGATTATGGATCATTATTTTGAGTAATACTGAGTGTTCTCATCTTATTTTTTCCACTCCTTAGATTTTTCTATTCAAAATTTTACTATTCTCCTGTTAGATATATTAATAGAATCTATTCAGAAGCAATTGAATCAGTACAATGATTTTTTGTTCAGACTAAGAAATATTCACTTATCAGACATATTAAATCTATTAAAACAGTAAAATATCCACTTACTGATACATGAGACTTTGTGTTTGATGTTTCCTGAGAAACTACTATTCAAGTTCAGAAAAGATGAATGAATTCCCGTTTGTGACTATTATCTTTACTGGCAAAAAATACTAAATCAGTTACTAGTTCAAATGGCTTTTCAATTAAATTTCTTAAAAATGTATTTCAAGTGTTTGATGATCTAGATATCATTGTAAATGAACAACTCCTTCATACAGAAATAGTCACTGAGTCTAAACAAGATCTTGGGAATTCTCTTATATTTAGTATTATGCTCTTTCTCATAATATTCTTCCTTATACTTCTTGTCAGGTTATATGGAGATCTCCCACAAAACCAATTACCAGTTCTTTCTTTCATTACTATCATCTTTTTTGTCATGTTTATTATTATTGTCTGACTGCAGATATGGTATATAAGAGTAAAAAGATATGAATATCAAAAAGGAAGAGTGGTTTATTATAGTGGGATAATCTACAAAGAAAAACATTCAATTCTCTATTCCAATTTTAATTATATTGAGAAGGGAAGAACATTTTTGAATATGCTGTTTAGAAATGGGAATATAAAAATCTATACGCTGTGATCATCAGGTATAGACATGGATATCAAAGATGTTGATAATTTTAGGGAAGTGTATGAAATGCTTAAAAAGGATTAATAATAACACATGAAAAATATACAAGATAGATTTAAGGAGAAGTTAAATGTGTGAGAGAAGGTTGGATACTTTAAGAGTATGTGATGGGTATTTTTAGCATTGTTTATAGTGTTTAATATTGTGTTGTTTTATTTCCTGAATGGAGTTATATATTTCATATGACTGATTATATGAAATGT
>CALDZW010000095.1 GCA_937944175.1 uncultured Candidatus Altimarinota bacterium | reverse complement strand
TAGATATTTTCTGTCATAATAATACATGTTAATAATATAAAGTGGTTATTTTTATGTGCCCTATTATCTATAATGTATAGATTAATTTATGTTGCGGCCTCTTTCTCTTTATCTAAAGGGAAAGAATTCAAGATAGGGATTTTAATAACAATCACCTTTCTTCTATTTATATAATATTACTATATTCTGAGCTATATTACAAAAAAAAATATTTTTACTTGAAAAATAAATCAAAAAAATTAAAATCACTCTTTTAATATAAAAAATATGAGAAAAGTTTTACAGGGTTTTACCTTACTAATTGCCATAAATTTATTTGCATTTCTTGGGGTTTGATATATACTCGATCATGTTTTTGAGAGTTGAGCCCAATACAAAATTATATGTTTGGTCTTGAGTGTCTTCTCTCTAGCTTTTTTTTCTACTTGATACTTCAAGAAAGCATTAAGTGAAATAGAGCAAATTGCCCCTAATGAAAATGTAGAAGAAGAATAATAATTACTTGTTTATATATTGTAACATATGGCTCAAAGTACTAGTACACATGAAGGAACAGCACATGTAGGTCCTCATATTCCTCAACTTCAGTGAGAAAGAGTTCCTGGATTTGAATTTGTTTCAAATACTAATGTAGCATCATTCCTGTTTTTGATTTTTATAGTCATTATTTCTCTTGCTGCAAATAAAGCATTAAAAAAGAAGAAATCTAAATTAAAAAGTTTCTTTTTGAATATAGTGAAATTCTCTGATGAACAATTGAGAGTATCTATGTGAGATGATAAGAAGTTTTCAAGAAAATATTTTCCTCTTATAGTGTGATTATTCTTTATAGTATTTCTTGGAAATATTTGGGGGCTTATAATAGACTGGTTAGGAGCCTCAGTAAATGGAAGCTTATTCTACTATTTAAGGCCAATTCACTCTGATCTAAATACTACAGTTGCATTAGCTCTTTTGGTTGTAGTTACATTTTTGGCTCTATGAGTCAAATCTCATTGATGACTTGCATATTCAAAAAGCTTTTTCTTCAATTTTACAGGATCAAATCTATGAGAAAAGTGTATTAATGTATTCGTATGATGGCTCCACTTTATATGAATATGATCAACAATTGCTTCATTGTCACTCAGATTATTTTGAAATATCTTTGCTTGAATAGTATTAATTTGAGTTATCTCATATTTATGAGTACTGATGACACAGGGGCTCTTTAATGTGTGAATATTGATATCTATTCCTTTTTGGTTTTTTGAGATATTTGTAGCAATAGTACAGGCTTTGGTTTTCTCTTTGCTGACACTCTCATATTTGAACCAAGCAAAAGAAGAACATTAGTATAAAATCTAGATGTAGTAGAATAAGTATTCATTATCTTCTTTCTCTTAGTAAGAGAAAGATGCCATTAGGCAGATAGAGTTATGAAAATCATTTATTCTCCTGAATTTATATTTTATAATTTAAGTTACATAGTATGGAATACAAAGAATTAGCAATGGCATTAGCAATTGGTTTAGGTGCAATCGGTCCTTGAATCGGTGTAGGTATGATTGGTAAATGAGCTCTTGAAGCAATTGGTAGAAATCCTAATGCTGCTTGAAAAATTCAAAGTGGTGCAATTTTGTATATTGCATTTGCTGAAGCAATCGCAATTTATGCATTAGTAATCGCATTTATTATTGGATTTGCAATGTAGTAATTTCTATTTTTTAAAAGAATAAAGATGGCAGGATTTGTATCAGTGGATACGTTTATTATTCAGTTTATAATCCTTCTTTTAATTCTATGGGTTTTAAAAAAATTCATTTTTATTCCCTATCTAGCTTACCTAGATACATGGGAAAAAAAGCAAGAAAAATTAGAAGAAGATTACAAAAATATTGATGCTCTCGTAGCACAGGCTAATGAGAAAAAAGAATCAATACTCACTAAGGCAAGAAAAAAATCAGATGCCATGATTGTTGAGGCTGAAGTAATAGCAAAAAACAAAAAAACTTCTATCATAGAAGATGCAGAAAATCAAGCAACTGATATAGTTGCGGCTGGAAGAAAGGATATTGAGAAAGAAAAACTTTCTATGCTCAGTGATGTAAGAGGAAATATTGTTGATCTCGTTTTGAAGTTTAATAAGAAACTTTTTTGAGAACAAAAAATTTCAGCTGACTTTGTTGAGAAAGAAATTGAACTCATGAAATAATAAAAAACATATGAAACAATTAGATTGATTAACAGTTACAGAATTAAAAACTCTTCTGAAAGGAATGAAATCTTATGTTGATATGTCTAAAAAATTAGGAGCACGATGAAAAGCTCTTTTTGAAAGACAAATCACTGGAGAAAATTCTTATAGAGTTGAGTATGGAGCTTCTCTTGATGAAAATGCTGCGTGGGAGAAAGCATCAAGTGCTTTCCAGAAATGATTTTGAGAAACTCTTTCAAAAGATCAAGTAGTATTTGTTGAATCCAGGGATATATCTGGATGAATTAAGGTATTTCAAAATGATGATATGCTTGATATGACTCTTGATATGGCTTGTAACAAAATTCTGTAAATAGATATAATAGAATAGGAAATAGAGTAATTAATATTTAATATACAGTATAGTATGTCAAATGACTTATTAAAAAGTATTATACACGACATAGAGAAAAAAATAGATTCAGCAGATCTTACTCCTGGAGTAGAGAATGTTGGAGAAGTTTTTTATGTATGAGACTGAGTAGCAAAGGTTTCAGGTCTAAAAAGTGTTGGGTATAATGAATTAGTAGAATTTGCTAGTGGAGCAAAGTGAGTAGCTTTGAATCTTGAAGATCATTTTGTATGAGTAATTGTGCTAGAATGATTTACAGGGATTAAAGAGTGAGAAGTAGTAAAAGCTACTGGAGAAGTACTGAGTGTTCCTGTTGGGAAAACATTTATTTGAAGAGTAGTTGATGCTCTTGGAACTCCAATAGATGGGCTTGGAGACATTGTAAAAGATGACTACTATCCAATTGAGAGACAAGCTAATTGAGTAATGGATAGGAAATCTGTTCATGAATCAATGGAAACAGGTATTAAAGCAGTTGATGCTTTAGTTCCAATTTGAAGAGGTCAAAGAGAATTGATCATCTGAGATAGACAAACTGGTAAAACTCAAGTAGCTATTGATGCTATCTTGAATCAAAAAGGTACGGGTGTTATGTGTGTGTATGTTGCTATTGGTCAAAAGGAATGAAAAGTAGCAAGAATTGTAGAAGAGCTGAAAAAAAGATGAGCTCTTGATTATACAATTATTGTTACAGCAGGTGCTTCTGATCCAGCAGCTATGCAATACTTAGCTCCATATACTGGTTGTGCTCTTGCTGAGTACTTTATGTTGAATGGACAACATTCTCTTATTGTATATGATGACCTCTCAAAACAAGCAGCTGCTTATAGAGAAATGTCACTCCTTCTCAGAAGACCACCAGGGAGAGAAGCATACCCATGAGATGTATTTTACCTTCACTCAAGATTGCTTGAAAGATCAGCTAAATTGAATGAAGAACTTGGTAGTGGATCAATGACAGCACTTCCAATTATTGAAACTCAAGCATGAGATGTGTCAGCATATATCCCAACAAATGTAATTTCTATTACTGATGGACAGATATTTCTTGATTCTAATTTATTCAACTCTGGTCAAAGACCGGCAATTGATGTATGACTTTCAGTTTCTAGAGTATGAGGTTCTGCTCAAATTAAAGCCATGAAAAAAGTTTCAGGTACTCTGAAATTAGACCTAGCTCAATATAGAGAATTAGCAGCTTTTTCACAGTTTGCATCAGATCTTGATGAAGATACAAGAAAACAACTAGACAGATGAGCAAGAATGCTCAAACTTCTGAATCAAGGAGTCTATCAACCAATCAATGTGCCGAAACAAGTATGTGTTTTATATGCTGGTGGTAAGTGATACCTTGATGCTCTTGAAATAGATAGAGTACCTAAATTTGAAGAAGATTTATATGCTTCTCTTGAAGATGAAAAAACTATTTTAGAAGATATCACTACTAATAAAGTGATGTCAGAGGATAGCATGAAAAAACTAGATGATATTCTTGATAAGGTAAGTGAAATTAATAAATAGTGACATTTGATTTATAGTGAAAACTCTATAATATAATGATATTATTTATATAAATACTGTTTCTATGAAAACTGTTCAAGTGGAAATACCCCAAGAACTTGAAAAGTCTTTTACAAATAAAATGACTCTTCTCTCATTTATTCAAACTGTTGAAGGATTGCAAGAATCACAATGGATTGATACAAAATTAGAAACTCCAATGAAAATGACAGACTTTTATAATGTACTGAAAAAAGAATTATAATGGTTGAAAAATGGATAAAGATAGCCAGAAAAGAGAATAATAAAGATGTTATCTTTGAAACTATTGAAAAGATATTAACACATAAAACTCAATGATTAGATATTACTTCTATCAGAGGGAAGAAGTGATACTTCAGGTGTAGAATCTGAAACATTAGAATTATATTTTTTGAAAAATGATGAGAATATTTCATTGAAACAGTTTGATATAGATGAGATGTTTATAAAAAATATTAGGGTCCTACACTTCTCTTGAAGATGAAAAAACTATTCTAGAAGATATTGCTACCAATAAAGTAATGTCTGATGATAGTGAGAAAAAACTAAATAAGATTCTTGATAAAGTAAGTGAAATTAATAAATAGTTATTTAATAAAAACTCTATGACTCCAACAGCTCCTAGCAATGAATCAACACCTGCTAGCAATGGTGTTTGAATCACTGAAGGAAAAAATAGACAATCTAGTTTGACTTGAGATTCAATACCCTGAAATGAACAGCATAGAATAACACAGGATTATATGGCTGAATGTTTATGACGGCTCTATTCCGCACTGTTTATGAAAATAAGTAATTCAAATATAAATAATAGTTAACAAACTATAAAAGAATGGCAAATGCTAAAGAAATAAAGAGAAAAATTTCTTCCATAAAAAATACTGGAAAGATTACTGGTGCTATGGAGCTAATTTCAACGGTAAAGATGAAAAAGGCTCAGGATTTAGCATTGGAAAAACAGGAATTTGTGCTAGAAATTTTGAAAATGTTTTTACAACTTGAAAAATCAATGACTGATTTTCCACTTTTTTCAGAAGGAGAATGAAAAAAGACTCTGTGAGTTATTGTGACTTCTAATAAGGGACTCTGTGGTTGATACAACATTAATGTGCTCAAAAGTGTAAACAGCTATGTTGAAGAGACTGGAGAAGAGATGGAGTATATTACTATCTGAAAGAAGGCAGCTATGTTTGTAGCTCAAACAGGTGGAAAAATACTGGCTGATTTTTCTTGAGAATTTGGTGATAATATTGAACCTTTTTTTACAAAAGGAGTGATTGATATGATCTTGACTGAATTCATGTGAGGGAAATATAAAAAGGTAAAAGTATTCTATAGCTACTATGTATCTGCTATTACACAGGTTCCAGTAGCGAGAGATTTCTTGCCAATCTCTCAAAAGTGAGTGAGAAAATATTTAACAAAAGTGGCTGAGCAGCACTTTGATCTAGATAAAGAACTTGCTAAAAATGAGGGAATTAATCAGCATGAAATTGAACCTTCAAAATGAGAACTGGCTGAAAGAATATTGCCAATTATTATTCATATGATGTTTTTTGATATCTTGCTTGAATGAAAGGCAAGTGAACACTCTGCTCGTATGATTGCAATGAAAAATGCAAAAGAGTCAGCTCATAAAATAGCTTGAGAACTTACCCTCAAATATAATAATGCGAGACAGGCAATGATTACCAGAGAAGTATCTGAAATTACTGCTGGAGTTGAGTCAATGAAAGACGTATAAAAAATAATAATTTTTACATATTTACAATTTGGTTATGCATACAGGAAAAATTACGAAAATAGTATGAGTAGTAGTTGATGTAGAATTTACTGATGGATATGTACCTTCTATTCTTGAGGCACTTGAGATTAAAGGTCATTCTTCAAAAGTAATTCTTGAAACTCAACAACAACTCGGTGATGGAGTCGTAAGAACGATTGCCATGAATGCAACTGATGGTCTAAAAAGAGGTCTTGATGTTGTTGCATTAGAATCTCCAATTAGAGTTCCAGTAGGAGAAAAAGTACTTGGAAGAATGTTTAATGTCCTCTGAGATCCAATTGATGGGAAAGAAAAACCAGAAACGCTTCATAATGATCCAATTCATAGAGATGCACCTGACTTTGCAGACCTTTCTACAAAAGCAGAAGTTTTTGAAACAGGTATTAAAGTAGTTGATTTGATTGCTCCTATGCTAAAATGATGAAAAGTATGACTTTTCGGTTGAGCATGAGTATGAAAAACAGTTATTATGCAAGAGCTTATTCATAATATTGCTCAATGACATGGATGATATTCAGTTGTTGCATGAGTAGGGGAAAGAACAAGAGAATGAAATGATCTCTACCATGAAATGCTTGAATCAGGGGTTATTGGTAAAACTGCTATGGTATTTGGACAAATGAATGAAGCTCCAGGGCCAAGAGCCAGAGTAGCACTTACTGGGTTAACTATGGCAGAGCATTTTAGAGATAGAGAAAATAAAGATGTATTACTCTTTGTTGATAATATCTTTAGATTTACTCAGGCAGGTGCTGAGATTTCAGCACTACTTTGAAGAATCCCATCAGCTGTATGATACCAACCAACTCTAGCAACTGATATGGGGGCTCTGCAAGAAAGAATCACTTCAACAAAATCAGGTTCTATTACTTCAGTACAAGCAGTATATGTACCAGCTGATGATCTAACTGATCCAGCTCCTGCTAATACTTTTGCCCATCTAGATTCTACTCTTACTTTGAGTAGATCTATTGCTGAGCTTGGTATTTATCCAGCGGTTGATCCACTTGATTCTGCTTCTACAGTACTTGATCCAAATATTGTTTGAGAAGAACATTATCAAGTTGCAAGAGAAGTTCAACAAATTCTTCAAAAATATAAAGAATTACAAGATATTATTGCTATTCTTGGTATGGATGAATTATCAGATGATGATAAGAAAAAAGTAGCAAGAGCCAGAAGAATTCAAAAATTCCTGTCACAACCATTTTATGTAGCTGAACAATTTACATGAGTACCATGAGTATATTGTAAAGTTGAAGATACAGTAAAAGGTTTTAAAGGAATTATTGAAGGAGATTATGATGACATTCCAGAAAAATTCTTTATGTATAAGAACTCTATGGATGATGTAATTGCAGCTTACAAAGAATCAAAATGAGAAGAATCAATAAAAAAAGAGGAAAAAAAGGCTGAGAAAAAAGAAAAAAAAGCTGAGAAAAAGGCTAAAAAAGAAGAGAAAAAAAGTAAGAAGAAGTAATTATTTCAGGATACCCATGAAGGGTATCCCTACAATATATGTAGGGGACACTCCTTGTGTGTGTCCTGTAAAAGAATTGAAAATTTTTTTAAACACAGATTACCTATGGAGTTAAAAATATTATCATTTGAATGAGAGAGCTTTGTAAATAAAAATGTAACTTCGGTTACCTTGCTTACATGAGTGGGTGAGATCACTGTTCTTGAAAATCATGTACCACTTATGACCTATGTAGAGCCTTCAACTCTCTATATAGACTATAAGGATGAGAATGGTGTAAGTTATAGAGATGATTTTGCAGTCTGAAGATGAGTAGTAGAGATAGATTGAGGTGAGATGAAAATTCTTACAGATATGCTTACAGATATTGCTGATCTTGATATAGAAAAAGTAGAGAGAGCAAAGCTTGAAGCTGAAAAGCTTATGGAACGTTTTGCTAATTCTAAAGACAGAATGGATATGGCTAAGTTCATAGAAGCACAAGATGCATTACTCAAATCTATTGCTCAATTGAAATTGTATGATTTAAAAAAATAAACTCTGATTAAGAGTTTATTTTTTTATGCGGTTTTTTTAGATTCTTCAATTAGTGCTTTTAATTTCACAATTTCTACCATAATTTTTTGGTAAGCATCAGGATTTGTTTCTTTGGCAATTTCTAAGAAATAGTCCTCAGTTTCCTTCATCTTTCTTTCAACAGTTTCTATATTATTGGGATCCCATTGAGTAGAGAGATTATGTATTCTATCTGCTAATTTTACATCAATGGCATTTTGGGTAATAGCAATGATTTCATCATCAGAAAGAGTAAGTCATTTTCTACCAGCTAGCATAGAGATATATTCTTTCATGGTATCAAATGAAATCATATGACTAAAGTAGCCAGTATTTCTTCTTTTTTTAGCTGCTTTTTTATATTTTTCTGGTTCATCTTTTTCATCTGTACTGAGATAATCTTTCCAATCTCCTTTACTAATAGCCTGAACTGGAAGTGCAATAGTATTTCAATCTATATTTTTCGACTTACAGAATTTCTCTATGAATTCATAATTAATTTCTTCAATATCTTCAATACTATCATGAAGAATAGCAATCAGGACTTTCTCCTTGTTTGGGTTTGGGAATTCTAAGACATTTTCTACAACAGCTCTGAGATGTTCAAAGTATCTTTCTCAAGTAGCCCTAAACACACCAGTGAATTTAAATTTCATAAAATCATATAATGCTGAAAAAAGTGCAGCAAGTTCATCTAATTCTTTCTCGCTTACTTCAGGATTCACTTGTTGGAGCTTTTTTTTAGTGTCATTTTTTAGTTTTTTAAATCATTTCCTGACTTTATCAGAAGGACTCACAATATTATCCACTTCATATTGAAAAATCCAGATATCTGGGTCAGCTGCATCTGTTCTTTTTAGATTAGATGTATCTAGTAAATCATTATCATAGAATGTCTTTTTTGAATCAAGGCTACTTACCATTTGTGTTACTAGATTAGAATGTTGATAAGAACTTATTATATGTTATAATATATTCTTTATCAAACTAATTGCAAATGTAAATAATTTTTTGCAAATATTTTGACATATCTAAATAATTACTATACTATTTGTACTTATTAAGTTATTGAAGACAGTAGGCACATGTAAGACCTACCGAGATATACAACAAAAGTACATTTTCTAAATACAATTTTAAGAAAATAAATCCTTTTTTGTTTATCAACAAGATTGGATTTTTTAATTAGTTACAATATATAACAATGGCTCTTACTAGAACAAAAAAAGAAGAAGTGTTAGCTCACCTAAAAGCTCTTATAACAGATGCTAATAGTGTTGGTTTTACTACTAATATTGGATTAACCGTTGAAGATGTTACTGCTTTGAGAGTACAATTAAGAGAAGTAGATGCTACATTTACTCTTTCTAAAAAAACTCTTATCAAAAAAGCATTTAAGGATGTTTATGATGTTGAATTAGATGATGCTAATCTTCCAAATCAAATTGCTATGGTTATCTCAAATGAAGATGCTGTTGCTGGTCTTGGTAAAGTTAATGACTTTATGAAGAAAAAAAGTCCTTGATTTGAAAAAATGGAATGGACTATGTCTTACTTTGAATGAGCAGTTCAAGGGAAAGAGGAAACAATTGAGATTGCTGGAATGCCATCAAGAGAAACACTTCTTGGAAGATTGGTTGGTTCTATGCAATCACCACTTTCTGGACTTGCAAGATTCTTTGATGCTGCGGCTAAAGAACTTGAGGAAAAAGGAAAAGATACTCTTGGGAATTTAGATGCTCCTGCTAAAGAAGAAGTAAAAACTGAAGAACCAAAAACTGAAGAAACTCCTGAAGTAAAAGAAGAAAGTAATGAAGCTGATGACCTTACAAAGGTTGAATGAATTGGACCTAAAACTTCAGAAGCTCTTGTTGCTGGATGAGTAAAAACTTTTGCTGATCTATCAAAAAAGACTCCAGAAGAAGTTAGTGAAATTATTGCTGAAGTAAAAGGATCACATATAACTGATACTTGGCCTAAACAAGCTGAGATGGCAGCTGAAGGAAAATGGGATGAATTAAAAAAATGGCAAGATGAGTTGGATGGTGGTAAACCAGCTGCATAGTAAAAAATTGAAAATTAGTACCCTGTATTTCTAGCAATAGAAATACAGTCACTAGCTCTCAATAGAAATATACAAGAGTTTAGATTAATATATTTATAAAATAATACTACACGTATGGCTGAATTATGTAAAAATGCTGAAAGCATTATGGATCTAGTTAAAGAATTGTCTATTGTTGAATTAAATGACCTTGTTAAAGCAATGGAAGAAGAATTTGGAGTTTCTGCTGCTGCTCCAGTTATGATGGCTGCAGGAGGTGCTGGTGATGATGCTGAAGAAAGTGGAACAAAAACTGTTTCATTGAAAGATGCAGGTGCTGGTAAAATTGCTGTAATTAAAGTAATTAGAGAAATTACAGGTCTTGGACTAAAAGAAGCTAAAGGAATCGCTGATGCTGGATGAGCAGTTAAAGAAGACTGTGAAGCTGGAGAAGCAGATGAACTAAAAGCTAAATTAGAAGCTGCTGGTGCAACTGTTGAATTAGTATAATTCACAATTATAAAACCACCCTTTACCCCTCTCTTTACAGAGAGGGACTATTATTGGAGTGGTTTTATTTTCGGGATTAGCCAAGCGGTAAGGCAGGGGACTCTGAATCCCCGATCGGGGGTTCGAATCCCTCATCCCGAACCATAAAACAACATCCCAAAACACAAGTGAAAAACTTGTGTTTTTTTGTTGTGAAACCGTAATATATTTGTACTATTTATTTGTTATCAAATTATTATTTATAAAACTATATGAAAAAAATACTATTTTTAGTACTATTCTTGTTCACTATAACTCATGTATCAGCATTTTCTGATATAGAGAATAATTGGTACAAACAATCAATTCTGGAATTAAAGGATGCTGGTATTCTGAGTGGGTATGATGTTGAGGTGAATAGTGGAGTAGATTGATCGGATAATAAAATATTTGATCCAAGAGGAAATATTACCAGATCAGAAATACTTAAGATTATTTTGTCAGCATCAGAAACAGAAATTATAGAACCTGAACAAAAATGTTTTTCTGATGTAGCTACAACAAGTTGGCAAGCAAAATATATCTGTTCATGAGTTAGAAAGGGAATTACAAAAGGATATGAAAATGGAACATTCAAGCCAAACTGAACGGTCACAGTATTAGAAACTCTTGCATTTGGAGCAAGAGCTTTTGACTTAGATATAGATTCTCTAGATAATTGAAAAGAGTGAGAAAAATGGTATGAAAAATATCAAAGATTTGCTCATACTCATAGTATTATTCCAGTACATAGTTATACTGTGAACACCCTGATATCAAGATGACAAGCTGCGGAAGTTATTAACAAGATGCGTATATTTTCCCAAAAAAAGGAAGTAGGCTATGATTCTATAGGCTGTTGAATCAACCCAAATATGAAATCATGAGAATATACAATTGATATTTGATGAGTAGAGAGAAAATATCTTCTCTATGTTCCTTCTTGAATGAAAAAATGAAAAAAAACAAAGCTTGCAGTTGTTTTTCATGGAAGAACAAACAGTAATATAATGGTAAGAGATTATATGCAATTAGGAGGGGGGAAATATTGATATAAGCAAAATGATTTTGTGGTTGCATATCCTGCAGCAAAATGACCATGACCATATAGTTGGTCAGATTATGACAATATAGAACTATTTGATGCTATAATTAGAGAAGTTTCAGAAAAGCTTTGTATAGATAGAGATGGAGTATTCACTGTTGGACACTCTCTTTGAAGCTATATGAGTAACAAGGTCTCATGTCTAAGATGAGATGTAATTAGGGCTATGACAGGTGTTGCTAGTGATGGTTTTAGGTGAACATGTACTTGACCAGTAGCAAGTCTCATTATGCATCTTCCAAAAGATCCACTCGCTTGATATTCATGATGAAAAAGAGCCTACGCTATCCGTACTGAAACAAATATATGTTCTGGTGAAGAAAAGCAAACAACTATTTGAGATATTAAATCATGTACACAAAAAGCTTCATGTAGCTCAGGAAATACAGTGTTTTTTTGTAACTCATATGCTACCTATTGAACAGATCAGCATAGTTGGCCAAAGAATTGAAGTGATGATATTTTAGATTTTTTCAGAAATATTGATACACTATCTAAGTAATATATTTTTATTATAACAATTATGAATACAGCAAAAAAAATTATCTATATAGGACTATCTCTTGTAATTTTTTCTTGATGTACAGGAAATGCAGAAAAGGAAATAGTTACAAAAACCACTGAGAATCTTGAAACGCAAGAAGTGAGCGTTTCTCCACTCACTGGAAAATATGAAGATCTTCCTCAACAGTCAAAAGATGAAATAAAACAAATGGTTGATGTTATTGTATTATATATAATCAAAAAAGGGCTTCCTGAAAGTCCTTCTTGAGAATTAACTAATGAAGAGAAAAAAGCTTTTTTTAATAGCGAATTGATCGCGTGAATTGATGAGGAAATTCTTCCAGCTTACCCATATGTTGATTTCTCTGGAATGAAAAAGATTATTCTATGAGAAGCTGAGTAATAGGTAAAACTATTCTAAACCTGTGAGTTTTTTGAGTGTCATATATTTTTCTGTAGCCACTGTATTCATAACATCATTTCATTCTTTGATTTGCTGTTCTATTGGTTCAGGGTTTTTGCTATAGAGTTCATATTTTTCTCTAGGTGCTTTGAAATACTCTAGTATCATTTCAAGAAGTTCCAGTTTAGCATGTCAATATCAGTATCATCCTGCCTGATACTTAGATGCAATTTCTGATTGTTTTTCACTTGAGGCAAATAATTTTATTATTGCAAATACGTTACAGGTTTCTGGGTTTTTTGGTTCATCAAGTCATTCAGATCATGTGACTATACTCATGATCTTTTTTTTCATTGTCTTTTCATCATCGAATATACCAATAAAATTATCATATGATTTGCTCATTTTTCTTCCATCAGTTCATGGTATTGTCATGACTGTTTCATCAATTTGTGGTTCTGGAAGAGTGAAAATATCAGTGTTATATGTTTTGTTAAAATTCCCAGCTATATCACGAGCAAATTCCAAATGTTGCTTTTGATCTTTTCAAACAGGAACTATATTGATGTCATAACTGATAATATCAGCTGCCATAAGAATAGGGTAATTGAACGTTGCCATATTAATTTCTGAATTTTTGTTTTGAGAATCTTTAAAGCTATGGGCTCTCAGCATCATTGAATATGGAGTAACACTTGATAATAACCATGTTATATTGTTGATATGTGTAATTTTTGATTGTTCAAAGACAGTAATATCTGATTTTTCAGGCATGAGAGCAAAGAATTCACACAGCAATCTTGATCTATTATTTCTCAGGGTATCTCAATCATGTACAGATGTGAGTGAGTGTAGGTCAGGAAGGAATACAAAAATATCATCTATTCAATTATCACTATCAAATAAAGGTTTTACTGCTCAAAAGTAATTTCATAAATGCATTCCATTACCAGTGGCTTTAATTCAGGTCAGGATTCTTTTTTTTGTCATATGTGCATATTAGTAAATAGTATGTATCAATTTTAGAGTATTTTCTTAATTTATATATAGTATAGTGAGAATTTTATTTTGACAATACTTCTGTGTATGATATTTTATTTTAAGCATATATATGTAACAAAAAGTAAGTACTAAAAAAGAGGCTGTAAGCCTCTTTTTTCACCCAAATATCCTCAATTATTGTTCATTTTTAGCTGCTTTTTTTGCTTCTCTTTCAGCTTTTTTTTCTTCTTTTTTAATTTTTCTCTCTTCATGTTTTGCCTTCATTTCTTCTAGTGTTGCTTTTTCTTCAGCAGTAATAGTTTCTCCATTAACTAATTTTTTCATAATTTCTTTAGTTTCACCATTTCCTTTTCTTCCTTTCTTCTTTGATTCACTAGTTGTATCATTCATTTTTGTAGCAATTTCCACTCTGAGAGTTTCTTCTTCAGCTGTCAGAGCTATTCCTGCTAGTAATTTGTCCATTACTGTTTTTCTAGCTTCTTTATTTGCTGTATGTTCTGCTTTCTTTGTTTCAAAAAATGCTTTCTTTTCATCATCAGACATTGATTCTACTAAAACCTTTTCTTCATCAGTGAGGTGATTCTTCATTCCTTTCTTTCCACCTTTTTTATCTCAACCTTTTTTATTTCCTTTTCTTCCTTCTTTCTTTGGAAGAGTTTTTTTCAATTCATCAAGTTGAGCTTGTTCAGCTTCAGTCAAATCAGTTCCTGATTTTTTCTTTATAATAAGGTCTTTAGCTGCAAGCATATCTGCTTTTTGTTCATCAGTTAATTCAACTGATGCCATTCTTTTTTCAAACTTTTCTGAAATACTTATTGTTGTTTCATCAGCGCTAGAAAATGATGCAAATCATGTACTTGCTATTCAGAGAACCAAGACAGCTGAAAGAATTTTATTGTTCATAATTATATAGTTATATATGTAAAAGTAATATATGTAAATCGGAAGTACGTACTGTTCCTGATGTTACGATGTAAGTATACTGAGCTCTTTTAAGAAGTAAGTAAGAA
>CALDZW010000094.1 GCA_937944175.1 uncultured Candidatus Altimarinota bacterium | reverse complement strand
CATTTCTTCTGTTTTCTCTTCCAACTGCTTATCAAAAATACGCTTCTGTTTTTCTTGTTCAGATTTTAGTTTCTGTTCTTGTTGCAGCAATAAATCAGAATACTTCTTATCAGCTAGCTTATCTAAGTCAATCTCTACTGTGCAGCTTGGACAAATAATTGTTTGTGTCATCTCTTTTTAGGCATAAAAAAATAGTTCTATCAGTATAGAACCATTATAAATGTTTATTGGAAAAAGCAAGAATGATAATATATGATAAAACATTTTCCAATAAACATCAATACAGAAAATGTCTTTTCTATATTACTATAAAATAATAGACAAATATTTATATATATGATAAAATAGATATAAAATATTACTGTATATATGAATAGATATGAATTGATTTTCTTGACAACGTGCTCCATCAAATCAGGTTAATCCAATATGAGTACAAGTACAAAGAAATAGTACTCCTGTGGTAAAAAATAACCCTGTAGGTCTTTTGTGAAAACTACTTTCTCAAGTACATAATATTTGAAAACAAAAGAGGATGAATAGTACCAATTGGAAAATCATTGAAGATGCCATTAATATAGCAAAAAAACAATTAAATTTTAACAATTCTTTAAGTAAAAAAGACAAGCAAATTGCATATAATGTCATATTTACAGGCAATCAAATATTAAGTACTCATAATACTAAAAGAAACATCCGAAGTATTGAAGTTTCACCTAATACCAAGTTTGATATTATTATTATTGCAGGTCAATCTAATACTCATTGGTGAGAGTGATATGATCCTCGTATTCATAAAATGAGCTCTCAAGCACTCAATAATACATTTCAGTTAAATGCCCTTAACAAAAAAATTGAGAGAAGTACATGAGGTCCATTTGCACACCATACATTTAAATCTAATATGGTATGACCTTGATTAGCAATTGCAAATAATTACAAATTACGTCCATGAAGAAAATTACTTATAATTCCTCTATGACATTGATCTACTGGGAAAAAAGAATGGCAGAAAGGCTGAAGATTATATAAAGATATGGTGGCAAAACTAAAGCAAGTACATAAAAACTTTCCTTGAAGTGATTTCAAATGACTATACTGGAGTCAATGAGAAGAAAGTGTAAAAAACAATATGACAAAAAGGCAATATGCTAACTTTTTAGATGGAATGATCAACTGATTGAAAAATGAAGTTCCAGACAATAATTTCAAACTCATTACAACATGACTAGATCCAGATTGGATAAAAACTAGAAGCAACCCACAGGTTGCACAATGAATACATGAGGCAACTGTTGAAGTCACTAAGAGACACAATTGAACTGTTTTACCTATAAATGCACACTCCCTAGCAGTTGATGGACATCTACATACAACAGTCATTGGACAGTTTGAAAGATGAGATTTGGCAGCTCAAATATTTAATTGAAAGAAAATATCCTAAAACAACTCAATATCACTTACTTCAATATGTGGTGTTTCATATGGGTGATGTTTTTTAATATTTTCAATTAATCAAGCTAACTCAAAATCACCACAAGTAGTCTCAATTCTATGCTCTCTTACTAATTCTAGCTTTCCAACAATTCAAATAGTTGGATTAGCTCAGTTACAGGGAATAAAACTTCATTCGACTTCATACATACCAGAGCAATGAGAGTAATTTCAATTTTTTCATGCTCATGCATTTAGAATTTTCTTTCTAAACTCATGACTGTGAGTTATTGGACAACTTACCATTATTCTTTTCATATTTATAAGCTAAAATCCACTCTGTAAATCAAGCATTTTTTTATAAATTCATTCTTTGGATACTAGTTTTTCATGATTTCATTCTTCCACTACTTTTCCATTTTCAAGTACAAATATATTATCTGCATTTTTTACTGTTTGGAGTCTGTGGGCTATAATAATTACTGTTCTTCATGCAAATAAATTATGCATTGCCTTCGTAATTTGTTCTTCTGAGAAACTATCAAGAGCCGAAGTGGGTTCATCGAGAATGATGATTTCAGGATTTTTCAAAAATATTTTAGCAATAGCTATCCTTTGTCTTTGTCATCAACTGAGCCTAATTCATTTCTCTCAAATTTCAGTTTCTAATCAATTCGGAAAATCATAGATAAATTCACATTTTGAGAGTGTAATTGCTTCTTCTAGAAGAGACTGTAAATCAGCAGTCTCTACATTGTTTTCATTTTGTACCATTCCATACATTAAATTCTCTCTAATGGTTCCATCGAATACGCTTGGTTCTTGACTGAGATACCCAATATGTTTATACAAACTTTTCAGTGAAACTTCTTTATTTTTTTGTCCATCAATAATTACATCCCCTGAATCATGTCTTAAGTAACCACTAATTATTTTTACAAGTGTACTTTTTCAGCTTCCACTATTTCATACAAAAGCACTTACTGTTCATCAAGGAATTCTCATAGAAAAATTATCAAACACTTTGTTATGTTGGTCATATCCAAAAGTCATGTTCTTAATAAAAATCTCTCACACTTTATAGTTAAACTGTTTTCACTCTTCATATCATTGAATTTGTGGAGTATCTTCAAAGAAGCTCCATAACCTTTCCACACTAATAAATCTTTTGGTCATCTTTACATAGAGACTAATAACATCTCCAATAGATTTTTGCATAATAATAAGTGTCCCTGTTAATCATACAAGTACTGACAAGCGTAGATTTCATTCTAGATACTCTTTTCACAAAAACCAAAAACTCAGAAGGAGAATAACACTTATTACAAATTGAGAAACTCTTCTCAGAAAGAATCTATGAAATCACATCCTTTTATTAATGTCAGAAAGTTTTTCTGACACATCATTCAACTTACTGAGTTCTTGTTGAATTCTCCCTGCACTCAAAATTTCAATCTTTGACATTAATACCATAACAAGATGCTTCATTACATCTGATCTCCAGATATATCTCTGTTTTCTAAAAATAGCTAATTTATTGTTTGAATAATTTCAAATCCAGATAAACAATATGAGTAATATTACAAACAACACACTATACGTAATTTCTACTTTTCATATCATGTATATAGTAAATAGAATTGATACTAAGAGCATAGTTCCTGTTTCGAAAATTTCAGCTACAATTTCAGTCCATTCTAGCTTCCCTTTATCAAAAAAATTCATGAGTTTTCATGTTCAAACAGATTCCACTTTATTATTATCAAGAGTGATATATTGAGGTAAATAGTGATTGAGAATATCTTGTTGTCACATAGGTATAGTTTCCATCCATCACCATTTTCTCATGCAAAAAAATGATGCCTCAAAGAAAAAAATATAGGCAGCATAAATAATAAGAATCTCATTAAATCCAGCTACATCTTTTTGTTCTAAAAATCCTGTAATTTGAGCAAGAAATAAAATATGAATTACTCAGTTAATTCATACTAATGAAGATTTTATAAAATACTTAATATAAGTGAGTTTCCTAAATGGAACTATCCATAATAGTTTTTTCATAATCTCAATAAAACTCCTCTGTTTGAGTTCGGTCATTACTGTATTTGTCATGCTGTTATATAATACATAGCTACTATTTCTTCAACACTACATCATCTACTTAAGTCATTTCATGGTTTTTTGAGTCATTGAAGGATTGGTCAGAGTGCAATTGAGTCTCCGAAAAAATCTATTGCCTTGTATCAAATATTCCCTGAATCAAGATCTGGAAATATGAGTATATTTGCCTCTCATTTTAATTTTGAATCTTTGTTTTTTTTCTCCCAAACACCTAACTTACAAGCAGCATCTAGTTGAATGTCTCATTCTATGACATATTCTTGTATGTCACTTTGTTTCAATAATTCTTCTGCTATCTTGGTAGCTTCTTGAACTTTTTCTACCATTGGATGTTTTGCACTTCAGTTTGTTGAAAAACTCAACATTGCAATTTTTGGAATAATACCATAAAATGCAGCACTTTGAGCTGTGAGAAAAGCAATTTCAGCGAGTTGCTGGGCATTCGGTTCTGCTTGAATAGCGCAATCAGCTATAAAAAATAGTCCTTTACTATTCTCTATAACAAAATAAGAAGAAAGTCTTCCTATTCACTGAGCTGTTCATATAGATTTTATCAGTCACCTCACAATACTTGCAGTTGATGAAACATTTCATCATAGGAGCCCATCTACTTTTCATTCAGATAATAAACTAGATGCATGTTCTATAATATTTTCTCAATCTTGAATAAGATAATAGTCCGTATTTTCTCTATAGTTATTCTTAGAAAGAAAATCGGTATTTCTATAGAGGGAAAAATCTGAATCATATCCAATCAAAATTGGTCTTTGTCATTCAGTAAGCAAAGCTTCAGAAGCTTCTAACACTCTGTGATCATTTATATCTGGAAAAATTATTCTCTTCCTTGATCATTCTGATTTTATAGAAGTAATAATTGACTGGTATGTGATTTTTTTAGACATCTTTTTGAATTTTATAAAATATTAGATGTAAAAATAACGCTCCTGGGCTTATATTGCTATTGGTTCAACAGTTTGTAATATATAAAACATTACTCAAAAAATTGAAAATATTAGTCCCAGTATCCATATACGAAATACCACTGTCTCCTCTTTCCATCAAATAGCCTCAAGATGATGATGAAATGGGGCAATAATAAACACTTTTTTTCATTTTCTCAGTTTTTTACTCGAGAGTTGGATAATTACACTCAACATTTCAAAAACAAAAACAGCTCACACAATGAATAGTACAAATACAGTATTTGTAAGCATAGCTATTATTCACAAATTTGCTCATAATGCTAAACTTCACATGTCTCACATATAAAACTGTGCAGGTTTTATATTGAACCATAAAAAAGCAATCAAGGCTCATGCAATAGTAAAACACAATGTTGATAGAAGGAAGAGTTCTTGATTAAAGGTTATATATCAATATACAACATAAGAAAATAATAATAGCCCTCAAGCAAGTCAATCGAGTCAATCAGTAACATTTACACTGTTACTAAATCCTACTATCATGAGTATAAATATTGGAATAAAGAAAAAACCTATATCAAGTCATCATATTGGAGTAGCAAACAAATGATCTATATTCCATCATAATTTATAATAAAACCAGAATGCTCACAGAGTTGCAAAGACAATAAGCCAAAACATTTTAAATTTTGCTGACAATCCCTTTGTTCTTCAGATTCATCTAATATTCATAAAATCATCAATAGCTCACAATAGGCCTATTGTTCACAATGTGAATAAGCTTAAATATGTTTCTTCTTGATTGAATAGAGAATTATTAATGTATCAAAGTCATTGTAAAATCATACTAATGATAACCATAAAAAAAACTGATCACAAAATAATTCATCATCACATTGTAGGAGTTCCTGCTTTCTTTTTATGTAACTTATTAAATTCTGTAGCCTTTCATGAAGTAGCGTTTTCTCTTATTTGCTTCCCCAATTTAAATTCCTTTAATACATTTATATAAAAGGGAGTTGCCATAAATCATACTACAAAAGTTGCTAATCAAAATGAAAATATTGAAACTAAGTGTGAGTCCATGTGTTTTGAAAGTTATTATTAAATCTTAATTTAATACATTAATGCCCAACTACATACAGTAAAAAAGAAAATCATAAAAAGGGTATGAGAAATATTTTTTTTGTAAAGAATATTTAATATATTTTTGTAAATTATAATGTTTTTATTATAGTTATACATATTTTAAAAGATACATCTATAATTGTAGATAATCTTCACTTTAATAACTATATTTCACAGTGCTTAAAAATACATTCTTACTTACATATCTTTATATCTGCATTCTTTCAATTATAGCTATATGATATCATTCATTTTATTGAAAGGTTTTCAGTGATTGGAAAATTGTAAGTGTTTTATTATTCTGTTTAGTCCCCTTTTTTGATTTTTTATATACTCTCATTTACAAAGAAAATAAAGATTCTCAACAGACTCCTACAATACACTTATATCAGTGGATTGGATTAGCTACGTTTTCTCTATTAAACTTTTTTATTCTAGAGTCAGTGAGTGTGGCACTTCTTTTTATATTTATGTTTTCATATATCATTTTTAGGTTTGATACAAGATATATATTCTTATGAGCACTTACATATTTACTTATAACTATTTGCTTCATTACTTTTTGAAATAAAGAATTTTCTGAGCTATTTAGTATACATGCATACTATCTACTTATTTTTTGAGTGATTAGTGAAATATATAATAGTACTATCTGAAATAATAAAATTGAGTGAAAGGCAGTAGACACTGAAAAAAATAGTAATTTAGTGAAAAACCACATTGATAGTATAATAAGAAAAATTGAAACATATAAAGAATCTATACTTTCTGATATTTGAGAACTTCCTGACAAGAAATCAGAAAGAAAAGATACCAATGATATTAACAATTCAGTTACACAATCTGGATCTTTCAATAATCAATGAGGACTTTACACAAAACTGTTTCATTATTTTCTAAATAAAATTGATAACAATATAAAAAAAATCACTCTCATTTCTTTTATAGTAGCATCATTTGCATTAGTACTAAACTTATATTTCAACATAAAATATTTAGTATTTTTTGTTGTCATAATTACACTTACAAGCTATCTTTATTCTAAAATTAATGGTACAAATTATAAATGGTCTAAATACCCTTCAGACTTTTCTATTCCAAGTTATGAAAATCAATTTTTAGTTATATTTGCTTCACTCTGAGTTTTATGAGGATATGTACTGCATAAATACTTTCTCATTACTGGAAACATCAGTTCATGAGAATATATAGGTTTTTTTCTTCTCTTTGCATCATGATTTTATATGCTCAATTCATGATTTATTTTTACAATTTGTAAAAATATGATGAGTTTTAGTAAAAAAGATAAAACTTTCTCATTTAGTGAATTTGCAAAAAAATATACATACATAATACTCTGATTTTTTGTAATATGAAATCTCTTAGGACTTATATGAGTAAAGTCATGAATGTTAGATTCATATAAAAAGTGGGCTCAAGAAAAAAAGGGATATGAACAATTTGTGATTATAGAAGATACTCTTTGAGAAAATTTTAGTAGTGATAATTTTTCTGAAAAAATAGATTCACAAGATAAAACAACTCCGCAGAAGTTAGAAATGGAATCAAAAAAAATTTGAGAAATATATACCTTTAGCAAGCAACTCCAAGTATGATCTGTAAGTGATCAAGTTGGATGGTTAAAAGATATTCTCAAAAGACTTGGGTATTTTAAATGAGAAGTTGATGAAGTATTTGATGAAGCAACTAAACAAGCGCTTACTCAAGTACTTATCAAAGAATGTGGTTGGCCTGAAACCACTTTATGAGTATTATGAGCTCAAGCTCAAGAATGTTTGTACAGTCTTAATATGGAAGTACCAATAGACTTAAAAAATAAAAATGACTCTGAAAAAAGTGTTAATACTACACAAAAAGGACTTGAAAATTCTGATAGTTTTGTAAATGGTTCATCAGAAGAGAATCTAGGAGTTAGTGATTTATCAGATAATAATACAGTAATTAAAGCAACAGATGATAGTATAGAAAATACTCTTTGAAGTCAAGATGATCAAAAAACACAAAATATGGAATCACAAAATATCTGAGAAATATATAGTTTTAGTAAAACACTTCAAATTTGATCAGTAAGTGATCAGGTTAGGTGGCTAGAAGATATACTCAAAAGATTAGGATATTTTGAATGAGAAATTGATCAGATATTTGATAATAATACAAAACAAGGACTCAAGCAAGTACTTATTCAAAAATGTGGATGGCCTGACACTACTTTATGAGTACTATGAGCACAAGCCCAAGAATGTTTATATAGTCTTAACATGAATGTGCCTGTTGATACTAGAAAGAATTCTATAAATGATAGCAAAAGATAAAAGGCTAATGCTAGATACACTATTTTAATTTTATTAATGCAATAACATGATAACAATAGTAAGTAGTTCAATATGTCCATATTGTCAGATGGCAAAACAACTTATGGATGATTTACACATTCCTTATGAAGAAAAATCTGTAGAAATTTGATCAGAGGAAATGAATGAGGTTGTTCAAACTACTTGAATGATGACAGTACCTCAAATTTTTAACTGAGATATTTCAAAAGAGAACCTTCTCTGAGGATATTCAGAAGTTTCAAAACTACACTCAGAATGAAGGCTTCTCAATATTATTAACAACAAATAACATTTATGAATACTATAGTTTGAACACTAACAATCTGATCAGAAATATGCATTCCAGATAGCTTTGACTTTGATCATATTGAACATTGAAATGTTGATTGAAAGAAAACAGTTTTTTTCTTTTGAGAAACTAATAGTGGCTCTTCATCATGATTTATTGAAGAATCTGAAAAACAGTTAGGAGAAATTTATTGATATGATATTTCACACTCATTAGAAGATTCAATCTATTTAACCCCTTCTAGTTATGAAGAATGAATCTATGAAGTTGCTAGTTTTGAGTGAGAACATATTACATTTGATGAAATTCAGAAAAGATTTGAAGAAGTTGCTGAGGTAATTTGTGTAAGAGAATGTGAAACATCAACAAAGTTTTGAAACAAAGTAGTCAGGGTTGATTTTGTATTCTAAAAATATTATTGCATGCTCAGCCTAGTTCCTCCATATATCATTCAAATTCAGAAACCTCATTTTTGTGCTGTTGCTTGTTTGAATATGATTTTATATAGACAATTATGAATTATCTTTGAACAAGAAAAACTTGGCCTCTTTTTTAATATTAGTGTAGAACCTTCAACACTCTATTGTTTTGAGAATACTTTTAAAACAACCACTGATATTAATGGTAATGAGTGATTCGTAACAATAGAATCAGAAAATATTGTTAATAATTTTTTTGATTCAAAGAATCTACCACTCAAAGCAGAAGCCTTTCATCTTACAAAAATTCTAACTACATACCCTAGCCTTCATTCATTTATTTCAAAAAATATAAAGGAAAATAATGACCTCTGGATAGAATATAAAGTATGAGCTGTCTGGGAGTGATATACTGGTATGCATGATGGACTTATAGAAAGTATTGACTGAAATAACATTACAATTATTAACCCTCAGTGAGATAATAAAAACAGAGAGTCTATACCACTTATACTTCTTGAAGATGCACTTTCTTCAAGAATAGCTCGAGAAACTGGAATTGTAGTTATTAAAAAAATATAATATGGATTTATATATTCACATCTGAACGAATCTTGAATACTTTGAATTGCTAAATAAATGAGCTCTGCTTTCTCAATGAAAAAATGACAGGAATCTAGCAAAGTTTTTTCTAGAAAATTTTCCATGAGAATTGGCTGAAGATATTTCTCCACAATATGAAGTAAACTTCATGTGAATAAGAGAAATAAAGAAAAAATTCTGATGAGATGCTTTTAATAAAATTAACTGAATTTATTATTGAAGCGATAATTGTGAATATTTATCTGTATATAAACATGAGGTTGAGAAAGCTATAGATTTATTTTGAGAATTTAATAAAAAATATCCTCCTCACACAGTGAGAACTTTTACACTTGTTACACCATATGTCTGAAATGTCATGCTGGAAAAATTAGAGGAAACATTTGAATACCTCAATAATTTACGTATAAAAAACCCTATTGAGGTAGTTGTAAATGATTTTTGAGTGCTTAGAGTTTTAAATAAAAAGTATACCAACCTTACACCAATATTTTGAAGAGTTATTCACAAAATATTAAAAACTCCACTTATTGATACATTCTGATATGAAGCACATCCTGCTGGAGAAAAAATTAAAAACCAACCAGAACAAGTAAAGCTTACTCTGAGAGATGAAATAGTGAAATGGCAAATGAAATTTTATAACTCTTCTGAAGTAAGTCTAGAAGTCTTTAGGAATTTTTTACAGAAATACTGAGTTGATCGTGTTACTCTTGATTATATGGAAAAAAGAGAAGAGCTTTTTGATAATTCAAGATTTTGAGAAACTGGAATTGATGTATACTATCCATGGGCTTTAATTTTTACTTGAAGATTATGTGATACCTCAGCAATAGAAAACCCCTCAAGATGATACTATGCAACTGATGATATTTGCCCAAGAACCTGTAACAGATACGATATTCATTACAAAGTAAAAACTGTATGATACAACATGATTCAACGTGGGAATGCTTGATATAGAAGTGAAGTGAATCTTGATTTTTTATCTGATGATTTTATAAAAAACAAAAGCAATAGATTAATATTTGCTCCTTTTATTACAGTTTAACAGACAATATTTAATTAAAAAAACTGAGAAATAATTTCTCAGTTTTTTTAACGTACATAGAATTCTCATATTCTAGGAGTTGTTTCCCGTTTTTGTCATAGATTTGGTCATGATAATCCATTTGAATCATAATTCATATACCAATCACCTGCAGCTGTATACACATATGATCCTCCTGGATTCCGTCCAGCTCATGTTTCTGGATGTGTATGTTGAAAATTAATTCATAACCGTGCATAACGTACATTACTTAGATCTAAGTCAGCAGCTAAATCATGTCCCGCTCATCAATAATACATTATATCAAAATAGGCTGATTTATAAAAGCTTCACCGAATGCTTCCAAGCTCCTTGAAAGGAATATCAGCATTATTTATGTAAGATTCTCCTGTACTCAAATCTTCATAAAGTATTTCCTTTGCCTTACCAAAGGTAAATGGAACTCTACAATATAGTTCAGAATTATTGATCTTATTTCAAATTACACACTGAACTGCATCTGTGAATTCATATGTACCCTTTATTTTTGCATACATAGTCCACCCTCATCAGTCAGTTGTCATATCACAATAATAACGTTCTGGAGATTCTGTATCAAGACAACTTTTATCAGATCACAAAAATTTTCCAGTAATTGAATAACATCAATTTTCAGCATTATTTTTTGATCCTTGGATTTCTTTACAATTTTTATAGATTTTTCACTCCTGTAGTGGTGCCTTTAGTATAAAATTCACAACATCTTTTCAGTCAATAAATTTATACTCGTCTCATTTTAAATATAAGTTTGTTCCGATATATGCTGTATATAATCATGTTGTAATATCTGTAAAACCACTTCACGTTTCTTGTACATCATCAATACTTCAACTCCACACGACTAATCTCTTTGGTATAAACTCAAATGCCCCCTCATCTGGAGGAGTGATATTTCCATATGAATGTGGAAGAGAGTTAAATCCATTATACGTAAGCTTTTTAGATGTTATAATATTTTCTAGATTTCAATCAGTTGTATCTATTGCTATCATAGTAGGCAGAGCTAATACATAATCAACTCATCAATCTTTTACTACTTTCACCTTTCAATTATAATTTCATATTATCCTTGTTTTTAACTTTTCAATATCAACTGCAGCATAAGTTTCTGATAATAATGATCGACTATATGCAAAATCATCTCACTCATATGCTCAAGCTAGCTCATAATCCATTCTGTTTTCTCATACAGAATATGTGTAAAGCACACCATTTAATGGGTCACTTGGAACCTTGTTTAATCTCTTAGTAGCTCTACTAACATTAGGTCAAAACACTCATTGTTTCCAAACAACTGCAGTTCAAAAAACAATATCAGTTGACTCATCTGGATAAGGATAATATCAGCTTTCTGTGTTCATATATTCTAATACTGATTTCATATTATTAAGATCAGTTACCCTGACAACATCTCTTGCATATCTTGTATATCAAGAAATACTTATAAATGCAACAGTAGCAAGGATTGTTAATATAGTAATTACTACTATTAATTCTACCAAGGTAAATCATTGTAATTTCTTTTTCATATACCACAAATTAGCCAAAATAAAAACCTACACATTAATAAAAGTATAGGTCTAAGTACTTTTTTTAAAAGTTTTTTATATATTTTAGATTTACAATATATAAAAAAATGGCTTCATATATTTTTACTATTCTCATTTAAATTCTTGTTCAGAAATTATTAAATTCATTTCTTTTAACACTCTAGAACCTGTATCTGGGATTACTACAAATGAGTCCTTAATAATGGCATCACGATTAATAATCAACACATCTAACACTTGCTTATTGTATCAATTTAAAAAATCATACTGTTTTATATATTGATTAATAAATATAATCTGCGTCCTGTGAAAATCATACTCCTTTTTTAATTCTAGATAATTCTTAATATTTTTATCTGTTGCATTTGCATCAAAATTTCTAAAATCTCTATTAATTTTCACTTTGATTGATTGAACTTGTGCCTTAATTTTTGTAAGTTCTTGAATATGCCATGTTTTTCTTTCATTAAGTGCTTGCACATTTGTAACTGCAAGTTTGTATCTATATTCTAGTTGATTAGTAAAAGTGGAAAGTGTAGATGATCTATCTTCTGATCAATCAACCACATCTTTAATATTTGTTGCTAATAAGTTGTAATATTCTTGAATAACACTCATATGCTCATTATTTCATGCTGTTGGAGTAAGTCAAACAACTATTTCTCATTTTTCTTGTCATTTTGAATTTATTTCTCATTTGACTGCTTGATTCTGTCTAATATTTTTTGTATATTGTGTTCACACATTTGTTGCAAGAGCAGCTCATACACTCCCTAGGATTTCTACTTGTGAATTTTTATATTTATATTTATTACTATTTGTAGATGAATCTCAAGTTCAGGAAAAATCTTGAACCTGCGTCATACCAGATGGCTGAGTTCTTATATCATTAACTGATACTGCATAGGCACTTATCTGGAGAATAAGTGTAAACATCATGCTTAAAATTGTAATTTTTGTGATTTGAGTTACTATTTGCATAACTTACTTTCAAAGGAGGTAAATATATATTTGTTTGATAATAACATAAAAATGAAAATGAGTAAAATATTGTTACTATTTTTTGTAATCTTAATCAGTACTTGAAACATATATGCATCTGATAAGCTAAAAATCATATCAAGAAGTGAATGGTGAGCTGATGAATCCTATAGAGATCAAAATTCATCTTTTTGGAAAAATATCTTTACAAAAAGAGCTCAAAATGCTGCTGCATGGAAGAAAACATGGGCAAGTCTTTCTCAAGCAAGAAAAAATGAAATCACAGAAGAAAATAGAATAGCAAATCTCAAATTTTCTAAAATGAATGCCTATCTCACAAATAACTATTATAATGATATAAAACTTGCTGAATCAAGCAAGTATGAATGAGATACAAAACTTGTGTGGAAGATCAATAAAACAAATTATATAAAAAATATAACTATTCATCACACATATACTGAATACAAAGATTCCATATCATGAGTAAAATCAATATATAAATACCATGCACTATCAAGACAATGGTGAGATATATGATATAATTATGCTATTTGATATGACTGAGAAGTATATGAATGAAGAGCATGATGAGACTATGTTATTGGTTCTCATGATACCTGGAATAATAGATCCACTGTAGGAATTGTTGTTATGTGAGATTATGATAAAAGAGAACTTACCGATAAGCAGTATCGTGCATTAAAAAAACTAGTACAATTTCTTACAAAAAAGTATTGAATAGATCTCAATCAAAAAGTACACTATCACAAAGAATGCTTCTGATCTAGTTGTCAAAATGCTCTCAGTACAAAAATGTATTATCCAATTGTATGACATAAAGACTGAAAAGAAACTTCATGTCCATGATTTAATATTTATGAAAAAATAATTCCTAGATTGCTCAGTGAATTACAAGAAGAAACACTAGGGTATCAAGCCATAACACTTAGTAAAAGTAAAAGCCAAAAAGCAGCATATTCACAAACAGTTGAATGATATAATTGGGAAAGTATACGAGTAAAATTTTTCTCTCTTCCTCAAGTTGACCAAGTAAGAATACTATATAAAGTAAAAGATTTTCTCAAATATGAGAATTGATGGAAGAAAGACATGCTCTATCAAAGACTTCTAGAAGCCATTTCGTAATTTTACATTCTCTAAAAAAAAGTAGAAGAAATTTCTTCTACTTTTTTTACAATTATATAAAACTATGATAGAATAATATCAAATTAATAATAATTGGAATTATGCTCAAAACAAAAAAAGGAGTCATCATGTTTACAGACATAAAAGATTTTACTCTTAAAACATCATTATTAACACCAAGACAAGTGAATAAGCTTATGCAAAAGCTTGAAAAAATATTAGTTCCTTGTGTCAAGAAGTACAAATGAGAGATCATTAAAATCATCTGAGATGCTCATATGGTAGTATTCTCTGATATTCAAGATGGGACTAACTGTTGAATTGAAATACAGGAGCAATTATCAGAAATTAACAACAAAGAAAAAATTAGTTTGAATAAGGTTGAAATTAAAATGTCGCTTAATTTCTGAACTCTTTCAAGAAAAATGACAATAAAATGAACAGACTATTTTGGAGATATTATTAATGTAAGTTCTAGAATCATTGATAAAACTCCTGCAAACAATATTTTTTTAACAGGAAATATGTTTGAGGAGCTACAAAAAAATAAGTACAGCAAGATAGATGCAATATCTTTTTTATCAGAGGTTGAGTTGAAAGGTATTCTCTATAAAAATAAAGTATATTATATCAACTACTCAAATTCCTCTAACCATAAAGTCCTCCTAGAAAAAATAAATGGATGAGAAAAGCAAAGTGTATTACAAAAGTCAAATGAACATATTGAATCTAGTGTATTTCAAGTTTCAAGTATAGCTGCAATAATTTCACTTCAACCTATACCATTCTTGGATGCTTATTGAGTTGTTTTTTTACATATCTATTTAGCAAGACTCATTGCAAAAGAATACAAGATAGAACTCTCTAAGGAAGAGATTAAAGATGTACTTGCAACAATTTTTTCAAGTATAGGCTGAGCATATGGCATATCTCAAATTCTCAGTGGAGTTACAAAAATATGACTCCCAATTGTCTGATGATATCTTATAATGCCTCTAAATTTTGCTCTTACATATTGAATATGAAAAGTTCTTAATTATTATTTTTATAACAAGAGTATTCAACAATTAACAAGCACCAGTGATATTAAGGATGTATTTGTTTCTTCTCAAAAACAAGGAATAGAAATATGAAGAAAAAAGAAAAAAGAGATTCTTTCAGAATGAAAAAAATATAAAGATGATTTTGTAAAAAAGATGGAAGAGTATAAAAATCAATATTCTGATGTAGTAGATCATGTAAAACAAAGTTAATTTTTAACTGTAGCACTGCATTCTCATTTACTTTTATAATTTTCTGGCATATATCAAGTAATACAATCCCAAGAATATTTTATTCAAACTCAACTCTTATAGATTCAAACTCACCCATTTCACCAAAAAGGAGATCATTTTTTACAAAGGTTATAGGTTGGTTTTTTTGAAATAATTTTTCAATGCACACTTCCACAATTCAGTGAATTAAAAGCAGCAGAAGCATAACCTCATCAACTATTAAAAGCACTTGAAGAATACCCACTATAATCATTAGGTTGCTTCACTGGCTCAATTATCTGACTGTTACATTGTATATTTCTAACTTCACATCATTTATTATCAAAACTATATGTGAAGTTACATCATGGTCAAGGGTTATACTCTTTGTGCTCACTACATCTTGTTTCAAAATACTCAGGTCATCATGTTCATTTCATAATTCATTCACAGAGTCAGTAATCTTTAATAGGAGTACAAGATGTTAAACACTCTTTAGGCTCACTATTCCAAGTAGAGTATCATCTACATTTCACAGTTTCTTTCATATTTGAAAGTTTATATCTAGTTGAAGATACTCCACCTGCATTTTTAACATCTAAGTAATTTCAACAAATTGAGAGTGATTTATTTTTAATATATCAATCTATTGCATAACTTACAGGCTGTGAATAGCTTTTCAATATTTTATTTGAATTATTACAAATATCTTTTGAATAGAGTTTAGCAAAACTTATAACATTTGGGTCTATATTTACATCATTTCATTCACAAATACTATAATTTGTTTCTGAACATGTGATATTACATTCTTTAGTATTTGATATTTTTTTATTTACTGATTTATATTGTCAGCAAAATTTTATATTACTAGTATCTTTTGAATGAATCATCATATCTCAAGAAATCGACGAGATTGTTGGATTTGTTAAACGTATAAATCAATCACAGAAAAGTACTTTTGCCATTTTTTTGTCTGAAGCAGGTGTACAGATATATTTATTATTAAGTTTTGAAACAAATTGTTTCACATCACTCTCTTGAATTTGCAACTTTGGATCACACACTTCCACTGGCACATTACATCAATTCTCATCTTGATCATCTACATATGTACACCCATATTTAGGAGCAGGCATTTTAAAAACAGGACAGGCTGGTTTTTCGGGGCATGTTTCTTTATCAATATAACATCACTTATTGTTTCTAACTTTTTTGTATGTACAAGATTTTTTAATGTTAATTATCGGTTTAATATCTCTACATTCTTTTTTTACTTCACATTTTATACTGTATTTCTTACACCCTTTACTATCTCTTGTAAAAGACCCCTTACAAGTTTTGTTTGAATAACGCTCTTGTGCTGGCATGACAATAGCTGGACATGATTTCACTTCAGTTAATGGCCTAACTGTTACTAAAATCTTTGCATATCAGCTCCTTCATGAATTATCTGTAACCTCTAATGATACAGAATAAGTTCATTCTTTTTTATATGTATAACTTGGATTTTTAGTAGTTAACTTTATATTATCTCAAAAATTCCATGCATACTTATATGTTCCATTTCATCATGTAACTACTGATTTGAAATTAAAAGAATCTCATTCAAATCAAATTAAATAATCCGGAAGTATTTTGATCTCCAAATTAGTATTCATTTGTGCAGAACAAAATACTTTTGTTTCATCAGTTCATATACAGCTCCAATAGTATCATGGATAATCTTCATTCAAATTATTTATTTTTCATGTCTTACAAAGTCCCTTATCTGTAGAAAGTGGCTTTCTAGTAAGTGTTGTTTTATTGAGAGGTCCACATACTCAAGGATATGTTTTAGCTTTTATTGGACAAATTCAATAATCTGTTTTTTCACATTTCACTGAACATTCTTTTGCAAAAACTGTCCCAGTCCTAAATCAACCACAAGATATTTTCTTACTAAGATTTTTTACAGAATAGAGTGTATATCATCAATCAGCTAATCAATATGGAGAGTCTACTTTGATGTATTCTCAACAAAATTCAATATTATGCGTGCTGTAAAATTCTTCAGAGATTCAGTTATAGTCAATTTTTCCTGTAGGTTTTTCATAAGAATTACACACTCTCTTTTTTAGTGAATTTGCAATTTTAGTAATATGGGTCTTGTTTGGTTTCACTATTTCACACACTTCTTTTCTAATAGAACATCACTTTTTATCTTTAGAATATGTGTATTTACATCATGTTTTTGGCTGAACTGTTGTATATAATGGGCAAGAAACTCTTGGTGTACATCATGAAATATCACAGAAAAAATTTGCTAGTTCTTCTTCTCTTTTCTTAGAGTCTAGAATAGTCTTACATTCATGCAATAAATAGTTAACAATATTAACTATCTCTTCATTTGTCTTATATTTTGATTTAAGCTTTAATAGATTCTTTTGTATTGTACTAAGCTTGGCAACACTTAATTCTGAAAATTTATTAGTTATTATACGTAGTTTAGGTATGAGTTTTGCATCAATTCATGACCTATATCGATTGATCTGTGAATTAGCAACTACAGGGTCTAATTTTATTTGAGTAGATCAATCAGTGGGAAGACTATTTGTAAGAGTAGCATTTACTTCTTGTGTTTCAGGTTCAATTATATTATTTGACCTTTGACTAGTATTAGTTGAAGAATTAGAAGATACACAAGATCAATGACTTTTATTGCATATGTAATAAAAAAATGATCATCCTTGTTTGAAACACTTACTCCTTGAGTAATCAGGAAATGTTTTGTTATTCATATCACGTGCAGTATTACATACACTTACTGAGGCATGTGCTGAAGATATTTGCTTTGTTCAGCTTGCATCAACACTAGTATATCAAAAAGATAATGTAAAAATCATTATAAATATAATGAAAGTTTTTTGAATAGAGTTTCAGAAAATATTTTTCATAACAAAAAAATTAAAAATAATACATATAATGTACTCTTATATGCATGTTTTTCAATACATCTTGTTAAAAAGAGCTATACAAAAATCTTCTTTATTTTATAATATCTTTAAAATATGATGTGTAACTCAAACTCATATAATTAATTATAAACCACAATGTACAAAGTATTTTTGTAAAAAATATTATTTTAATTACAGTGAGAGCAATTTTTTACAAACAATACTATCATGAAAGAAAATATTTTTACTCTCAAATCTAAATACTCTCCTGCTTGAGATCAGCAACAAGCAATTAAGAAATTAGATTGATACCTCAATGCCTGACATGATTGGCAAACTCTCTGGTGAGTAACTGGGAGTTGAAAAACATTTACCATGGCTAATATTATAGAAAAACAAAATAAACCAACTCTTGTTATTGCTCATAACAAAACATTAGCTGCACAACTTGCTCAAGAATTCAAAGAATTTTTTCCAGATGCAGCTGTTCAATATTTTGTCAGTTATTATGATTATTATCAACCTGAGGCTTATGTGAGTAAAACTGATACATATATTGAAAAAGAAGCTACTATTAATGAAGAAATTGATAGACTCCGTCATGCAGCTACCCAAAATCTTCTTTCCAGAAAAGATGTAATCATAGTAGCAAGTGTCAGCTGTATTTATGGTTTATGAGATATTACTTCTTATATTGAGCAGATTTTTTCTCTTACAGTATGAGAGGAACATGAGATTGAAGAGATTCTCAAAAAACTTATTCTCATGCAATATTCTAGAGCAGGATCAGACTTTAAGCCATGAAATTTTCAAGTTATGGGAGACTTACTTGAAATTTTCCCTGCCAGTCAAGAAACCGTATACTCAATTGAATTCTGGGGAAATGAAATATCTCAAATCACCAGAAGAAACTTTCTGACATGAGAAATATATGAATATCTTGATAAAATAGAGATCTATCCAGCAAAACATACAGTGAGTTCAAAAGATACAATAGAAAGAGTTATTCCTCTTATTGAAGCAGAGCTCAAAGATAGACTTCATACTTTTGAACTTACCTGAGATGTAGTAAAACAAGAACGCCTCAAAACAAAAGTTGAGTATGATATTGAAATGATGCAGGAAGTCTGATACGTAAATGGAATTGAGAATTATTCAAGATACCTTGATTGAAGAAACCCCTGAGATCCAGCTAAGACTCTCATGGACTATTTTGGAGATGACTTTCTGACACTTATTGATGAATCTCACATGACTATTCCTCAAATTGGATGAATGTATGCTGGTGATAGAGCTAGAAAAGAAAACCTTATTCAAAATGGTTTTAGACTTCCCTCTGCTTTTGACAATAGGCCCCTGCAATTTGATGAATTTCAATCAAAATTAAAACAAGTTGTTGCTATTTCAGCCACTCCTAATATCTATGAAATTAGGACAAGTGAAAATAAACCTGTATTACTATTAGACAGTGAATGAAACAGAGTTTCAAAAGATGAAATTGATAAAAGTAATCTGAAATTTAAAAAAACTTCAAAATTTTATAACTTTGACCCAATCACTGACTGAAATTGGATTGATAATAGTGAATGTAGAATAGTACAGCAGATAATTAGGCCAACTGGCTTACTTGATCCAGAAATTGAGCTAAAATGAATGAATTATATGGTAGATAATATTATGGAAAACATTTCTTATGTAGTTGAAAAAAATCAGAGAATGTTGGTAACAACAATCACAAAAAGAAGCAGTGAGGAACTGACTGATTATTTACTGGAGAATTGAGTAAAAGTAAAATATCTGCATTCTGAGGTTGAAACATTAGAGCGCCTTGAAATACTTAAAGAACTCAGAGAGTGAAAAATTGATGTAATAGTATGAGTAAACCTTCTTAGAGAATGACTTGATCTTCCAGAAGTCAGTAGAATCTGAATCATTGATGCTGATAAACAAGGGTTTCTTAGAAGTGAGTCTTCCCTCATTCAAATTATATGAAGAGCAGCAAGAAACTCTGAAGGTAAAGTGATTATGTATGTAGAAGAAAGAAAAACATCTGATATCCCTGAAGAATGAGACTCTGCAGAACTTTTATGAAAAGAAATTATAAGAGTTGATAAATGAAAGTGGATTAATCCAGATGGACTCATCATTTCAAATGCTATGAAAAAATCAATTGATCTCAATTATTATAGACGATGAATACAACAAGATCATAATAAGAAGCACAATATTGTTCCGAAAACTGTATTTTCTAGTATTAAAGATGTAGCTGTTCAAAATAAGAAAAAGGACTATGCTGTGAGAGATGAAAAAGAGATTCAAAAAACAATAGCAAGACTAGAACTTGAAATGGATATTGCAGCCACTAATATGGATTATGAAAAAGCAGCAGAAATTAGGGATGAGATATTAGATATTAAGAAAGGTAGAAAATGAAAAAAATAATATTATTTGTGTTACTTTTATCTTCATGTGGAATCAATAATGAAAAAATTGATGATGAAATAATTGACAAACAAATTACAGATCAAACTAAAAATCCAGTATCTTATTCAAAAATATTTTTACATAGCCAAGTTCAATTTAATTGAGACATTTTTATACTTGACAAGTCTAATCCTGAAAATATTGATACAAATCAGAAAATATTTGTATACAATTGAAAGAGAGGGACAATAGTAGTTGAAAAATTTCTACAAGATAAAAAAACTTCCTTAAACAACTTTGATGATATAGATGATTTTTATCAACACAATAAATTATTAATGTTAAAGTATAAAGATCTAATGAAAATAGAAATAATCTATGATGAGAAAGTTGGATTATATGCTTATGAGCAATTATTAACAACAAGCAAATCATATAGTATCTTGTACTGATATCATGATTGAAAAGATTTTTATTTAATACAATTTAAATCAAAAGATCTTATTATAGATAAAGAAATTATGGGTGAGTTGAAATGAGAATTAGGCAGATTATTTATAAAACAATAAAAATGAAAATTAACAAAATTATTATAACCTTAGATGAAAAGATATTCCTTGAAGGATGCAAAATTCTTTGAATGAACAATATTCAAACAAATGAAAATATAATTTTTTGAGAAAAAGATATTAGTATTGAAGGATGAGATGAA
>CALDZW010000093.1 GCA_937944175.1 uncultured Candidatus Altimarinota bacterium | reverse complement strand
ACTTTTGTTACTGGAAGAACTTTCTTATGTTTAGAAAAATCTAGCTTATTGAGCTCTGCTAATATCTTTTTTTGAAACTTTGGAAGCATATCTTTACTGATACTAAAACCTGCTGCTTGCTTATGTCATCAAAAAGCAATGAACATATCTTTATATTTTTCCAGAATTTCAATAATTGAAAAATACTCTGGACTACGACAACTGGCTACTAATTTGTCTCATTCATCTTTTAATACAATACAGGGTTTGTGGAATTTTTCTGTGATTCTCCCAGCTACTATTCAAATAATTCCATGAGTGATTTCTGAGCTTACATAAAAAATGAGGTTATCATTTCTGTTAATAGCTCACATTGCTTCTTCTGTAAACTGTTTTGTGAGAAGCTTTCTTTGGTTATTTAGATCTTCAATTTCTGTAAGGGTGTCTTCAAGAGTTGGTCAGTTATTCAGGAGCAAATTGACAGCTTTATATGGAGTATCCATTCTCCCTGCAGCATTGAGTCTAGGGCCCAGGGTAAAACCAAATATATCAGCATCAATTTCTTGTTCCATCTGATCTTGGATAATTCTTCTGACTCACCTACTTCTTGATTGTTTGAGTTGTTTCAATCACTCTCTAACAATAATTCTATTCTCTCAAATAATACTCATACAATCAGCTACTGTTCAAATAGCACAAATATCTACTGAATCAATCCAATACTCTCTGGCTATTTTTTCTGGAAAATATTCTAGACTCAACGCTTGCATAAGTTTAAATGCTACTCATGCACCTGCTAAGAATTTGAAAGGATAATCACAATCAGGGCGTTTTGGATTAATAAGAGCAATAGCTGATTCTGGGATTACTTCTGGAGTATTATGATGATCTGTGACTATGATGTCAATTCACATACTTTTTGCTTTTTCTATCACATCAATATCACGGCTCCCACAATCGACTGTGATAATCAGTGTTACTCCTAGTTCAGAGAGTTCATCTAAAAAATATGCCTTCAATCAGTACCCATCTTTGACTCTATGAGGAAGTCTATAACTAGACTTAAGATTTATTTTTTGGAAAAAATGCATCAGTATAGAAGTTGAAGTTACCCCATCTACATCATAGTCTCAAAAGATCATCACTTTTTCATCATCTTTTTTGGCTTGTTTTATCCTCTTCACTGCTTTTTCCATATCTTTGAGTAGATAAGGATCATGAAGATCATCAATAGTCTTTTCTACTAAATGCTCTTCTCAAAATCTCTCAAGCAATAACTCTTCAATATTTTTTTCTAAAGTAGTCCTATTGTACTCAATAATACTTCACTTGATTGATTGTTTTTGCATAGATTAAAGCCTAATAGAACTAATAAAATAATTGCACCTATAGTAGCAATAAACACAAAAAAAGCTACTTGTTTTTGTAAGTAGCTTTTTTTGTGAAATTAACTGAGGTTATTTTTTTAGTTGAAACATCAGTTTTTACGTGAGCACAATATATATTACTCAATCACCTTAATTATATCTAAAATATGGTGAAATTATCCAAAGAATTTTCCAATTAATTTGTATAACATTGGTGACTTTGTAATTTGTCACATATCTCATGTCTCTTGCTGTTGTTGTTTTGAAAGTCTTTTTCCTTCAAATTCAAGCTTTTTTCTTAACGCCTTTCACTCAGTGCTATGTAGTCTTGAATATTCGTGATCAAGGATCTCTTGTAATTCTCATTCTCACAAAAATGTAGCTCCACATCATTTACAAAAATCAATATGAATCCCGCTTCAATAGTTAAATTCTCTCTCATTCATTACAGTATCACATCAAGCACAGGTATAGTGTCTTCATTTATGATCTTTTCTAAAATCTCACTTATCAACTTCTGCTACAGTGATCTTAGTTTCAGATTGAGAGACTGAATCAATAAAATGCTTTAATTCACTAAATTCTAAAAATACTCCACTACATTTTCAACATTTATCTACTCTAATACCATTTTTAATTTCCTCATACATAGCATGTGAGCATTTTGGACAGTGTTTCATATCTACACTATTTAGTTATATAAATTTAGTATAAATATATCATAATTTTTGTAATTTGTAAAAAAACAAAAAAGCTTTTTTTAAATCTGAAGAAGTTTTTTAATTCTATTCGAATAACACTCAATACTCTCAATATCATTTTTCTTCTAATTCTTCTACTGCTATGAAATCAAGTGCTGCTGAATTAATACAATACCTAAGTCCTCATTTATCAGTTGGCCCATCAGGAAATACATGTCACAAGTGAGAGTCAGCTCGTGAGCTTCTGACTTCAGTTCTTACTGAAAAAAGTTTTCTATCTTCTTTTTTTTGAACCAATGCTTCATCAATTGGACGAGTAAAACTTGGCCATCCACTTCATGAATCATATTTATCAACTGATGAAAAAAGTGGTGTTCCATCAACAATGTCTACATAAATTCATGCTTGCTTATTATCATTATATTTGTTATCAAATGGTGCTTCCGTTCATTCTTCTTGAGTTACCTTAAACTGCAAAGGAGTAAGCTTTTGTTTCAATTCTTCCATGGTTGGTTTTTGGTAAGAAATATTTTTATTTAATGGACTTTTTTCTATATAGTCTTGTCTTCAAGATCACTTTTTATATCTCTTATACTGAGAACTTTGTTTTTTTGCATAGTCTTGATGTTTTTCTTCTGCTTCACCAAATGTAGTAAATGGAAGGATCTTTGTCACAACATTTGATTCAAATTTTTTAGAATCATCAATATCTTTTATAAAGGCTTCTGTTTGTGTTTTTTGTTCTTCATTACTATAATACACTGCTGTAGTATAATGAAATCACCTATCAGCAAACTGACCTCCACTATCAAGTGGATCAATTTGTGTAAAAAATAACTCAAGCAACTCTATATATGAAACAATAGTTGGGTCATATATTACTTTTACTGCTTCTCTATATCAAGAATTTCATGAAGATACTGACTCATAACTTGGATTAGGTTCTGTTCAACCAGCATAACCTGAAATTGCTGTATATACTCATTTTCTTCAATCCATAACAGCTTCTATACACCAAAAACATCCTCATGCAAAATAAGCAACATCTTGTTTTTGAGCAAATTTTTCTGTTTGTATCTCTCCCTGCTCTCCTTGAATGCTATTCTCATCTACAACATTCAAAGACTCTTGAGCAGCAGTAGTTTTTCTATTATCTATTTTTTCAGTCAAAGGTATATTTTGGTTTGTATTGATCTTTGAACTTGTTTGAATGGATTCAGTAATTTTGTCTGATTCACATGAAAGTAGCAACAATAATACACTTAATAACACACACCTTTTTTTTATTCCCATGCCATATCTGTATTAAGAAATATTTTCTTTATGCCCTCTGAGTACTACATAAACGTGAAAATTCCTCTTATAAAATCTTGATGCTTATGTAGTACTCAGAAAAACACACAAAGTGCTTTCTGAGTATTTGTAATTTTATCTCACTTTAAACATTACAATTATATGTAATAAGAAAAGCTTGCTCACATAATACAACTCTACCCTAAAAATATCTTAAATTTTATTTTTATAACAAATGATAATACTATTCAGAAATATTCTCTTCAGGCAAAATAGGAGCTGGTTCTCATCCTTCAGGAGTTTCAACGACAACAGGAGCTTCTTCTCATTCAGGAAGCACTGGTGCAGGCTCACCTCACTCAGGGGCATCAGCTAATGGAATATCTTCTACTTCAATTGATGCAGGTTCTCAAGCACCGGCAGCCTCAGCTGGTATTTCATCTACTGGAGCAGCTTCTTCACCAGTAGTAGCAGGTGTAGCATCTGCTCAAATTGCAGCAGCTTCAATTTCTGCAATATCAAGAGTTGGATCAACAACGTTTGTTGGAAGAGTTGGATCAACTGGAACTTCAGGAGTTTCAACTGTTCCTGGATTAGCACTATCATCAATTTCACTCAAAATTGGATCCACAATATCATTCACTATTTGTTCAGCTTCTGTTCATGCATTCACATCAACATTTGTTACATCTCCTACTGGAGCCTCCACTTGCACAGTTGTACTTGGAGTAGATGCCCCTTCAGTGATTTTAGATGTGTCTTCTCAACATGATACCAGTAATAAAAGAGTAATGAGAGCTACTCAATATATTCATAATTGTTTCATAGCATTTAGTGTTAGTAATATAAAATGCTCTCATATAATACTAGATTTTGAAATTACGCCAATCTTAAAACCCCCTATTTTTAGAGTTGTGACTCTTTTTTGTTGAAAAATTTTTATTTTATCTATAATAGCAG
>CALDZW010000092.1 GCA_937944175.1 uncultured Candidatus Altimarinota bacterium | reverse complement strand
GTAACTGGACCAACATGAAGCGGTAAATCAACAAATCTGGCAGCTATGATTGAATATATCAATAATAATTATAAACGACATATTATTACTATAGAAGATCCTGTAGAGTTCTCTTTTGATTCTAAAGAGTCACTAGTGAATCAAAGAGAAGTAGGAAGTCATACAGTGAGTTTTTCTAGGGCTATGAGAGCATCTTTAAGAGAAGACCCAGATATTATTATGGTGTGAGAAATGAGAGACCCTGAAACTATTAAAACAGCACTTAGTTTGGCTGAAACTGGTCATTTGGTACTCTCTACTCTTCATACAAATGATAGTGTGCAGACAGTAGATAGGATTGTAGATATTTTTCCTACTGCCCAACAAAAACAAATTAGAATGCAACTTGCTATGAGCTTAGTATGAATATTGTCCCAAAGACTTCTTCCACGAAGTGATACAACTGGAAGAGTGGCAGCTAGAGAGGTGCTTTTGAGTAGTGATGCTACAAGAGCCTTGATTATTTGATGAAAGACTCATCAATTATATAGTGTGCTAGAGGTATGACAAAAGCAATGAATGATACTTATGGATAAATATTTGATTGCACTCTACAAAAAAAATATGATCTCAAAAGAAACTCTCTATTCATATGTAAGGGATAAAGAAAGTGTTGAGATGCTTATCAATTAATTCAAAAAAGTGTTAGATATTAAATTTTTACAAACAACCTGATTTTTTAAAACCTTATCAAAAAAATGAGGAGATTTATTGTATGATGAATGAGATAGTGATAATAATTTTTATATTATTCTATCTTGAAGCATTAGTATAGAAAAGTATACAAGTGTAGAAAGATATACCACAAAACAATTAGCAACTCTCTGAAAATCAGATTTCTTTTGAGAAGGTTCATTGAGTTCATATGCCCCTAAGGAAGTGCTTGTGAAAATAGTAACTGATACAGAATTATTATACATAGAATGAAAGAAAGACTTTTCTCAGTTTCTAGAAAAATACCCAGAACAAGCAAAAGATATTCTTACTTATATTATATCAATTACTAATAGGAGAGTATCTGAATCAAACAAATATATTACATCAATCTATGAGGTAAATAGAAAGATTAAAGAGCTTAAAAATGTTAATTATAAGTCTATTTTTATTATTCTTGATACTATTAATTCATTACTTTGAGGTGAATTTTTATTATTTCTTGAAGTGAATCCAGTAATGAAAGAATACTTAACTCTAAAGTATGATTCAAGGGAAAATGGAAAGATGAAAGATGTTATTGTAAAAAAATGAGAGTACAATCTTGAAGATATTTGAGTCATAGACCCATATAAAATTATTACTAAAGAGATATCAATTTGAAATGATGTGCTTGGAAGTATTATTGTATGAAGGAATAATTTATTTAATGAAAGTGAAAAAAGAATCTTCTTATGAATGGTTACTTCCCTTTCATGAGTGCTAAAGCAAAAAAATATTCTAGAAGAGGAACGTGATAAAAATTTTGCTGATCAGTAAATATATGATCTCAAAAAAACATATACTTACTCTTGAATTCTCTCTCTTTACAAGAGAAAGAGACTAAAAGATATTTATTACACTTTGCTCTTTATAAGAGTAAATGTTTGTAGGGAAAAAGAGTTATTGTTTATTCGGAAATGAAAACATCTTGAGAATGATTGTTGAAATCATACGTTTTCTGAAGCGTAGAAACTTTTAAGTTGTATTTTTTGATTCAAGGTTGTTTGAAAAAAGAATAATTATATTTTTTACACTCGGGGTTATTAATTCTATATTCTAGAGTGAACTGAGAACTTTGTCAGACAGGAGTATTCATATAAAAATCAAGACTCTTCCCTCTTTGATAGTAATCAGTAATTCAGACATCTTTATTTTTTACAATAATATCTTTTGGGAGAATAACTCTTACATATTGTTTATTTGTTCATTTTCATTGGATTTGTAAAAGTTCATTATATTTATTTTTATCTAAGTTATACTGATTGTAGAGATTCATATATTGATTTTCTTCAGCATCTCAAAAGGTATGGTTTACAAATATGTCTAGTGTATTGTCGAATGAGCAGTCAGCATTTTTGGAGACACTTTTGGTATAGCTAATTTCTGTATATCTATCACTCTTGTTTCATGAAAGTGACGTGAATACAGGGTATGAAAAATCAATAGTTTTATAATAATCAATAGGATGAAAGACTGAAATGTCTTCAAGAAGCTTTCTTTCTTTACCACTCAAATGATAAAAGGCTATCTCTCTGTTGAGAATATGTTTTATAATAACATTAGCAATTGAAGGATAATTTTTTTTATTGGATTTAAGTTTTTCTTCAAACTCTTTCGTAAAATCAAACAATATTTGCTTAGGGGTTTCTAGTGTGGCATTCTGAGATACTTTTGCTTCAACTAATAGGCTCATTACTAGTGAGAAGTCTTGAGAAGTAACTTCTCTTTTGAGAACTTCAGAATAAAAAGGACCAATTATATCCATCACTTCTAAGAAAGTATTTTGATTGATATACAGAATTCCATCAATTGGATATCAAGCTTTTTTCATAAAAAATCTTATATTTTTTGCAGCATCTTTATGATTAATATAGTAATTACTATCTCTGAGTCCTAAGTATTGAGTGAGCATATGAATTCACTTTGGTGCAAATTGTTTTGTAAACTGTTCTTTTTTTATTTTGAACTCATAAAAATACACATCGTTTTTCTCATATGCCACTTTTTGTCATCTAAATAAATCAAGTAATCAGATGCTTCACATAAATCATCCCTGAGGTCTAATCTCATCATTATTTTGAAATGCAATCAGATACCTTACTCTTTCAGTATGTCACAATATATTAAGAAAAGTCTCAAAATTATTATTGAGTGCAAAAAGATGTGAACGAGCTTTTTTAAGTCCATTCTTTAGAATCTTCAGTTTAATTTGTATCTCTGGATGTGAATTTTGTAAATCTACTCAGATGTAGATATCTTCAATTTCTTCCAACTCTTTTTCTCTATCAATAAAAAACTGTCTTTTATTGTCTAAAAGTTGAGAATACATCACATTATCTACTCACTTTGCTAAAGAAAAATCATATGTTTGTTTTCAAAAATCATACCACTGTGAAATGCTGTGAGATAATTTCTTTCATCCTATGATCATTGCATGAGCATTTCTTGTTGATTTTCCAGGTATAATTCTAAAAGGGAGAAATAATGTTTCTGCTATATTAAAGCTTCACGTAGCTTTTGAGAGTGATGATCAAATATTTTTTGATTCTCAATTCTTTATCAGTTGCAGCTGTGAATATCCCTTAGTTGTAAAATATTCAATAAGGAGTTTATCTGTCCATATAATCACTAGTAATGATAATAATATTACTCAAATTTTTCCAATAAGATAATGTTTAGGGTTCTTTCTAATATATGCAATTATAGAAGAAAATTCTGATGAAAGTACATAGTATTTTTCTCTTAAAATAGTATATAATCATTTATTTTGAATTGATGAAACTATATTATGTGATTCTTCATTTGTTTGAAATGTTCTATTTTCAATGATTTGTTCTTCGTTTTTTTGATCAGACTTATCTCAAATATCAATTTTTGAATCAATTGAACTTGATTCTTGGAGAGCATCAAAAGCATGATCAAGACCAACTTTTTTTACTTTAATAGTTTTATTACGTTGGATACTGATTTTTTGTTCGATTCATTCTGGAAATTCATCTGTTGAAATATCTCAAATATCATCGACTCATAATTCAACTATTGGATGGATATGTCAAAGATTAACTTCTTCTTGAAGACTGGTTCTGAGATCTTTTAATTTAATCATTATTTAAATGCTTTCATTGTACATAAATAGAGCCATAGCAGATACATGCTATAGCTTTTTTATTATAATCAAATTCAATCTTTTATTACATTCACTTCATGAAGAAGTTTTTGATCGCTTTTTAGAAGCTTTCAAAGCTTATTACATGAGTATAAAACAGCAGCATGATTTCTCCCATCAAATATATTCCCTATTCTTTCATAAGTATAGTTCATCTTAGTCTTCAGAAGATACATAGATACTTGTCTTGGGATCATAAATTCTTTTTTCCTATTTGGTCAAAGAATTCACTCTTTTTCTATTCCAAAGTGACTTGAAACTGCATCAATTATATCTTCATAACTTTTGATTTGTACTCTATTTATTGTTTGTTTTGGAGCCCCAAGTAGATCACTTGTGTAACTAAGTTGTTTTAACTTTGTTGCTACTCTGTTGAGTGTTGGAGTATTTCCTGTAAGTTCATATTCAGCAATAAGTTGATTTAGAACTCATTCTAATTCTCTAACATTTTCAGTTACATTAGCGGCAATAAATTCTGCTACATCTTGAGGAACTAAAAATTCTCTCTCTCTTGATTTTTCTTGTATAATAGCAAGTCTTGTTTCAAAATCAGGCCTTCCTATATCTACAGTAATTCCCCATTCAAATCTACTTCTCAATCTCGGTTCTAATTCTGACAACTCTTTGGGAGTCCTATCTCAACTAATAATTATTTGTTTATTAGTTTCATAAAGAAGATTAAATATGTTATACAGTTCATTTTGAGTTTGCTCTTTTCTTGCAAGAAATTGTACATCATCAATTATTAATACATCAATTTCTCTATATTTTTCTCTGAGTCTTTCAACAGATCTTTTTTTAACAGCAGACACATATTCAGTTATAAATTTATCAGCAGTTGTATAGACAACTTTTTTTCCTTTAAATTTACCAAGAATTCTGTTTCAAGTAGCTTGAAGTAGATGAGTTTTACCAAGTCATACATCTCAATAAATATAGAGTGGGTTGTAAGATTTTCATGGATTACTTGTAACTGCCATACATGCTGAGTGAGCAAGTTGACTATCAGGTCATACAATAAACTTATCAAGAGTGTAACGTTCATTTACGCTTCTTTTTTTTGTTTGTGGTCATGAGGTTTCATTTTTTGCAATTTTTTTAGCTCCTTTAGCAGCTTCATTATAAAACTTTGAACAATCTACAACTTGTGTATTAGAAGGATTGTCAATTTGATCATCTACTTGAAGTTCAATTGATGTGATGTTTTCTATTTCTCATTGAGATGCTTGTAAAAGCTTACCTTGAAATTTTGCTTCAAGATTATTTTTCATAAAACTTGACTCCACTCAAAATATAATTTTTGAATCAGTCATATCAAGAATTGATATTTTTCTGAAGTACACTAAAAAATCCTGTTTTTTGATTTCTTTGGTAAGTGCTGTTAAAATACTTTTGAGTCTATAAATATTTTCCATACGTTGTTAAAATAGATAGTTGATACATTAATTGTTGTTTTGTCTCACATTATTTCATCTGCATTTTTGCAACATTTATTCCTTCATATAATCTTCACTTTGACTATACATAATTTACCAACAAATGCTCTTTAGTCAAAAGTATATTTTTGTTTGACACTCTTTTATGTTCACAAATTGTAAACAACTCATGTTTTCCTTATGATAGAGAGGTAATGAGGAAGGTTTTTCACAATAGATGTAAAAATTAAACGACTATGGGCTGAAAGCCCATAGTCGTTTAATTTACTTATTTTCTTTCAAGTCTTTTTCTTTTTGTATCACTTGTATTTATAGAGAAGGAATTCTTTGAATTTATCTCAATCTCATGTTTCCAACCAAGCATAAATAGAAGGATGAGTTATGTGATTTTTCTTATCTGATTGTTTTTCATTCCAAACATTTGCTATCACCTTAGGAGATGATGTAATATCTATTCTTTGTATTTCATCAATGATGAAGTTCTTCATTTCACTATTCAGATTAATTTTCATTGATTGTGTTTTTGCTCTCCACCTTCTTTGATATGCTTTTACATGAG
>CALDZW010000091.1 GCA_937944175.1 uncultured Candidatus Altimarinota bacterium | reverse complement strand
GAGACATCAACCTGGTCCGCTTTAGAATCAAAATATTCATCGTGTTCTTCTTCTCATGCTAGCTCCATTCAGTGTTTTTTCCTGTATTGTTTCCCTGCTGGAATCAATCTTCAGATAATTACATTTTCTTTGAGTTGTTCTAGCTTATCAATTTTCCCAGATACTGATGATTCAACAAGTACCCTTACAGTTTCCTGAAAAGAAGCTGCTGATAACCATGATTCAGTAAAGAGAGAAATTTTAGTAATACCAAGAAGTAATCTCTCAGCAATTCAAGGAGTCTTTCCTTCTTTGAGAAGAGCATCATTAGCATTCTTAAACTTAATGATATCTATTACATCTCATGGGAAGAACTCGGTATCTCATTTATCAAGAATTCTTACTCTAGAAAACATCTGTCTTACAATAATTTCAATATGTTTTGAATTTACTGTTTGTCATTGAGATGCATAAATGGCTTTAATATCATCAACAATATATTGTTCTGCTGCTACTACTCATGACACATTCATGAGTTTTTCAAGTGAGAGATTTCAAATAGTCATCTTTTGACCTTTTGCAATCTGATCTCAATCTTCTACAAGAATAGTGGTTCCAAGATCAAATGGGTACTCATATATTCTTGCTTCAACATCTGATATTTCTATCATCCCATTTTCTACTTTAGTAACCTTACCTGCAAACTTTGTTGTCAGTCTTTGTCTTTCAGCTTTATTTCTTGCAATAATTTGTTTTGCTTTTACCTCTTGTCATACTTTTACAGCTACTTCAAATTTTTCACTATAATAATATTCTTCTTTTTCTAATTGATTTGCTGTAACTCTTACAATTGTTTGAGTTTCAGAATTATCTAGAGTAACCGTACCTTCAATATCAGAAATTTCAGCAATTGCTTTTGGTGTTCTTGCTTCAAGAAGTTCTTCAACTCTTGATAGACCTTGAGTCATATCTCACCCTTCTTTTGCCACTCATCAACTATGAAATGTACGCATTGTTAGCTGAGTACCTGGTTCTCAAATTGATTGTGCTGCAATAACTCAAACAGGTGTCCCAATTTCAACAGGGATATTGAGTCCTAGATCAAGACCATAACATTGTTGACATGTTCCTCATTCAGATTCACAAGTGAGTACTGAACGGATATTTGCCTCTTCAACACTATGCTGAGAGAAGACATCTAAAATATTTTTATCAATAACAGTTCCTGCTGGTACAATAATTTCTCATTTACCATCTTTGATATCAGTAGCAAGAGTATGAGAATATACACGATCTGCAAAGCTTTCAGAAAAACTTCACTTACTATCACTTGCTTTTACTGTTTTATAATGAACTGATTTACAATCATGCTCTTTTACAATAATATTTTGTGATGAATCCACAAGTCTTCTTGTAAGATACCCTGATTGTGCTGTTTTTAGGGCAGTATCTGATTTCCCTTTTCTTCAACCATGAGTGGCAATAAAGTATTCAAGAGTAGAGAATCATTCTTTCAATGTTGATTTAATTGGAAGCTCAATAGTTTTACCAGTAGTAGAAGCTACTAATCACTTCATTCAACACAGCTGAGTAACATTACCCCAGTTTCATCTTGCTCCAGAATCAATGTATGCATATACATGATTAGATGGAAGAAATAGATCTTTCATCTCTTTTTCAATTGTATTTTTTACTTCTGCCCAAATAGCAATTGACTGATTATATTTTTCTTCAGTAGTAGCAAAACCATTCCAGTGAGCTTTTTGAATCAATTTTACTTTCTCAGAAGCTGTCTCAAGAAGTTCTTTCTTGATATCTGGAAGCACCATATCTTCTTTAGAAATACTCAACCCTGAAATAGTAGCATTATCATAACCAAAGTTTTTAATTGAGTCTACAAACTGAGCAGTAATTTCTGATCATAGACTTTCAAAACTTTCTGAGAGAAGTCTTTTAAGAACTCCCTTCCCTACTGTTTCATTTACAAAACCAAGTTCTTCTGGAACAATTTCATTAAAGAGCAGTCTTCCATAACAAGTATCAATCATTTCTCCATTAATTCTTACTTTTATTCAAGATTTCATAGTAATTCCACCGGCTTCATATGCTACACGAGCATCAGTAATTCATGCAAACATTTGTCATGATCCTTTTGCTGTATCATCTAATGCTGTTACATAATAACACCCTAAAATCATATCCTGCCCAGGAGTTACGATTGGCTCACCACTACTTGGACTTAATAAGTTCCTTGAAGTTGTCATCAAAAGACGTGCTTCATCTTGAGCTTTTTGAGTGATAGGTAAATGAACTGCCATTTGATCACCATCAAAATCAGCATTAAATGCTCAACATGTAAGTGGATGAAGCTGTATAGCCTTACCATCAATTAATACTGGTTTAAAAGCTTGTATTGATAGTCTATGAAGAGTTGGAGCTCTGTTCATCAAAACATATTTCCCATCAATCACTTCATCAAGCGCATCCCAAACTTCTTTCGTTCCTTTATCAATGAATTTCTCTGCATGTTTTACATTATATACCACTCAATCTTCTATAAGTTTAGATATGATAAATGGTTTGAATAATATAAGTGCCATAGTTTTTGGAATACCACAATGATCAATTGGAAGGTTTGGTCCTACTACAATTACAGATCTTGCTGAATAATCAACACGTTTACCAAGAAGATTTTGTCTAAAACGTCCTTGTTTTCATTTCAATACTTCAGTAAGAGACTTCAGTGCTTTTTTGTTAGCCGTAACAAATCCTGATCTATTGTTTCTTGTTTCTCAAGTAATCAGCATATCAACTGATTCTTGTAACATTCTTTTTTCATTTTTTAAAATAACATCAGGTGCTCCAAGTTCAATAAGCTTCTTCAATCTGTTATTTCTATTGATAACTCTTCTGTAGAGATCATTTAAGTCAGAACTAGCAAATCTTCAACCATCAAGTTGGATCATTGGTCTCAAATCTGGTGGTACAATTGGAAGAGCTCCAAGAATAAACCATTCTGGTTTTTGTCCTGATTTTAGTAAATTAGAAGCAAGTTTTACTTTTTGCATAAGTTTTTTTGCTTTTGCTTGAGTAGCAACTTTAAGTTGAGCCTGCATATCACCAATAAATACGTTCAGATCAATTCTTTTCAAAAGCACTTTCAAGTGTTCAGCTCATGTTCCTCATTTAAATACATGAGGAAATTTTTCTGCCATAACCCTATATTCAAGTTCTCCAATTACTTCTCATACAGCTAAGCTTTTAAGTGATTTTTTTAGTTCTTCAAACTCAGTATCAAGATTTTCAAGTCTCATCATTACAAGTCTTTCAGCTTCTGCATACTTCTTTGGAGTCAGCTTTTTTTCTTCTTTTTGAATTTTTAGATCATTCACCTCTTTTTGAATATCCTTTTGCATTTCAACTTTTGTCACCTTATATCTTTCATCAAGGTTTCTCAGTGCATCTTCTCTTTTATCTTCATATATATCTGTAATAATATAACTAGCAAAATATACAACTTGTTCTAGCTTTCTTACTGGAAGATCAAGCAATAATCAAATTCTTGAAGGAACTGATTTCATATACCAAATATGAGCAACTGGAGCATACAAATCAATGTGAGCCATTCTTTCTCTTCTCACACTTGCTTTTGTAACCTCTACCCCACATCTTTCACATACTACCCCTTTATATCTAATTCTTTTATACTTACCACATGCACATTCATAATTCTTTCTTGGTCCAAAAATTTGTTCACAAAAGAGTCCTCCTCTTTCTGGTTTTTGGGTTCTATAATTAATAGTTTCACTTATAAGAACCTTTCAGTATGAAAGTCCTCTAATTTTTTCTGGAGAAGTTACTCCAATAGCAATTCCAGCTAGATTATCAAGATTTTTTCATTTAGTAATATCATTTTTTCAGATGTCTTTACTAATTTCAGAAAAATCTGTAATTTTATCATTGAGGAAATTATCTAACGTTTTATCAAACATTGTGATTTTTTTATTTAAAGATTAATATGAGCGTTGAATCAAAGACATTGATCTATTTTTTTTCTTGTTTTCTTTCTTCTTCATCAGCTTCTAATGCTGCCTTTTCAATTTCTACAATTTTATCATACTCATCAGCCATAGATTGTTCTCTTTGACCCATTTCTTCTTTATCAAGAAGATCTACATCTAATCAAATTGCTTGAAGTTCTTTTATCAATACATTAAATGATTCTGGTATATTTGGTTTTTTAATTGGAGCTGATTTCACTATTGCCTCATAAGCCTGTGTCCTTCAAGCTACATCATCTGACTTAATAGTAATCATCTCTTGAAGAATGTGACTTGCTGCATATGCCTCAAGAGCCCATACCTCCATTTCCCCAAATCTTTGACCTCAATTTTGAGCCTTACCTCATAGTGGTTGTTGTGTAACCATAGAGTACGGTCAAACTGAACGTGCATGTATCTTTTCTTCAACAAGATGATGAAGTTTTAACATATACTTTGTCCCAACAGTTGTAGTTTCTTTAAATGGTTCACCAGTTTCTCCATCAAATAATTGAGTTTTTCCATCAATTGGGAGTCCTGCTTTTTCCATAAGTTCTGATACTTGCTCAACACTCATACCGTTTAATATTGGAGTTGCCACCTTAATCCCAAGCTTCGTAGCTGCAGCTCATGCATGTACCTCAAGTATCTGACCAATATTCATACGAGAAATAACTCATAGTGGATTCAAAATCAAATCAATTGGTTGCCCGTGTTCATCAAATGGCATGTCCTCTACTGGAACAATTTTACTTACAATACCCTTATTCCCATGTCTTCAAGCCATCTTATCCCCTACTTCAAGTTTTCTAGTAGCAGCTACATATACTTTTACCTGCTTAAATACTCAGGTTGGAAGGTTATCTCCATTTTCTCTTCTGAGAACTTCTACATTCAATACTTTTCACCCTTGCCCTGATGGTAATCTCATAGATGAATCTTTAACATCTTTGGATTTATCACCAAATATAGCTCTCAAAAGTCTTTCTTCTGGAGACAGTTCCTGTTCTCATTTTGGTGTAATTTTTCAAACAAGGATTGAGCCTCATTCTACATTAGCACCAATTCTCACAATACCATCTACATCAAGATCTTTTAATTTTACACTTGATACATTTGGAATATCATCTGTTGTTTGTTCAGGTCCAAGTTTTGTTTCTCTTACATCAAGCGAATATTCATGAATATGAATCGAAGTATATACATCATCTTCAATAACTTTAGAAGAGATAATAATTGCATCCTCAAAATTAAATCATTTCCAAGGCATATATGCTACTCTGAGATTTTGACCAATAGCTAATTCTCAATTATCCATTGAGTGTCCATCTATTAATACATCTCATTTTTTAAATTTTTGACCATGAGAAACAAGAGGTTTCTCATGAATAATTTCATTTCAGTTTGATCTTTTGAATGTTTTTGTTTCAAATAATTTCTTTTTTCATGATTTATACAATACCGTCACATGCTTCGCATCAACTCAGATAACTTCTCAGTCATCAGTAGCTACTTCAACATATCATGATCCCTCTCATACAATTCTTTCCATTCATGTTCCTACTACTGGTGCTTCTGGTCTCAAAAGTGGCACAGCTTGTCTCATCATGTTTGATCCCATCTCAGCTCTCGTTGCATCATCATGCTCTAGAAATGGGAGCAATGAAGTTTCAACAGACATCGTTTGTTTTGGTGATACATCAATATGGGTTACCTGTCTAATATGAGAAATAGTTGGTTCATTAGCTGCTCTGGCACTAATACGAGTATCTAGAAAGTTCCCAAATTCATCTGTATCAGTATTAGCTTCTGCAATAACAAGTTCTTTTTCTTGATGAGCATCAAAATAATCATAATCACTACTCAAAAAACCTCTTACCTCAATTTTCTTTGCTTTCACTTTTTTCTGAATTTCTTGAGCTATTTTTTCAGTAATCATTATTTTTTCTTCTACTACTGTTTTTCCATCATCTCATACAATAGCATTCAGTACTATTCTATTAATAGCTTCTTTCCCATCATTTTTTACTTCATGAGTAATAGATCTATATGGAGTAAGAATAAAACCATATTTATTTACTCTAGCATATGTTGCAAAATGAAGTACCAAACCAATATTTGGTCCTTCTGGAGTAGCAATTGGACAGATTCTTCAATATTGAGTAGGATGAACATCTCTTACCTCAAATGAAGCTCTTTCTCTTGTGAGTCATCCAGGTCAGAGAGCTGATACTCTTCTCTTATGTCCAAGCTCAGATAATGGATTTGTTTGATCCATAAACTGTGAAAGTTGTGAACTTCAGAAAAATTCTTTCAAAATAGCAACAATAGGTCTTGAATTGATAAATGTACCCGGAGTAGCATCATCAAGTTCAATGATAGTCATTCTATCTTTAGCAATTCTTTCCATTCTTGCAATACCAACTTTGATTTTATCAGTAACCAACTCTCACACAGAACGTACTCTTCTATTTGATAAATGATCAATATCATCAGTATGATATCACTCATCTCTTGCTACTACATGAAGGTAATACTTTAAAGCAGTTACAATATCATTAAGTCCCAGAAATTCACCATTTTCATCTTCAATTTTTGTGGTAATTCCAAGTTTTGATTCCATTTTCATTCTTGCAATATGACCAAGATCAAATCTCTTAGAATTAAAAAATGTCATTTCAAAGAGTTCTTCTACTCTTTCATCAGTAGCTAAATCTCCTGGTCTCAAGAGCTTATACAATACATGCCATGCTTCTAGCTTGTTAGTAGTCTTATCTTTCTCTAAAGTTGGAGCAATGTGGTTAGTAATGATATCATCATCAAATTCTTTGAATGCATCAAGAATCTCAGCATTTGATTCCATTCACCATGCTCTGAGTAACACTGAAATTGGTACTTTTCTTTTTTTATCAATTTTTACATTAATAATTCATTTTTTCTCTATATCTATTTCAAACCAGCTTCATTTTTGAGGAATTACTTTCAAAGAAAATACTCACTCATTAGCTGTAAAAAAGATTCATGTTGATCTGATAATCTGATTAACAATTACCCTCTCAATTCAGTTAACAATAAATGTAGCCTGCTCCGTCATCAGTGGAACTCACCCCATGTATACATCTTGTTCTTTGATTTCACCGGTTTCCTTATTCAGCATTTCAAGTTTTACTTTCATTGGTGCCTCATAATTCAAATTTTTTCTCTGACATTCTTCAGGAGCATATTTTGGTTCTTCCAAAAACATCCCCTTGTAATAAATACTCACCTTTTCTTCTGAAAAGTCTTCCATAGGAAAACTATCTTGAAAGACCTGATCAAGACCTTTTTCAAGAAATTCTCTATATGAATCAAGTTGTACTTCAAGTAATTCAGGTATCCCTGCAATACTTCTATCATCATTAAAAAAGTGTCTTCATTTGATTTCATACAAACTTCCAACCTCTTTTGATTTTTTTGTAGTAGCTTCTTTAGCCATCTGTT
>CALDZW010000090.1 GCA_937944175.1 uncultured Candidatus Altimarinota bacterium | reverse complement strand
TCTTTGATCCAGTCACATACTATCGCTACTTTTTTTTCTTTGCTCATATGTATAAATTCTTTATTTCTTTCTCTTATTAAGAGAAAGATGCCTGTAAGGCAGATAGAGTTATTATAATTAAAAATACTGTATAATATTATACAGTATTTTATGGTGTTTTGTATGAGATGCAAGCAGATCTGTAATTTTCATGACCATGAAGTATGAACTTAATTGAAATTGATGAAGTGTTTTTTGTAGTATTCTTTGGCAAACTCAAGATTCTGCAATACAAGATCTTCATTTCAAGCACCAAGTTCTGATTGCCTCAGTTTGATAGTAATATGACCATTATATCAAATAGTTTTTAGTTTCATGAAAAAACTTTCAATAGGGAGGTTAGATATTCATCATCATGCTTTCCCAGGCAATACTCAAGTTTGAGTTCCTTTTCTATCAGAAAGGCAGACCTGTTTGATACTATTTCCAAGAAGTTTTTGAGCTTTTATAATGTCCATACCAGTTGAAGGATCAATTGATGCTATATCGAGACTAGAGTTTCCTGTAATTTTTTTCAGTTGTGAAAGAGTTGAATTTTTAAATTCTGGAATGATAAAAAAAATAAATTTAGATTCTACATTTTGTACACATATGCTCAAATGAGAACCTACATTTACTTTTGGTAAGTATTCAGTAAACCATTTAGTATTTTTATCCATTAAGTGTGGAGGAAAAAATGTTACCACCTGTGCTCATGTAACGGTAGCAATATTCACAATAGTATCTACTGCTTTCTCATCAATTCACTTAATAGGAGCAGTAATAGACATCACAGGTATTCAAAAAGCATCACTGAGTCATTTTACATAGTCAGCATCCCAGAGATCATAGTTGAGCTTGGATAGAGTTATTTCAATTCCATCATATTTTGCTTTCTTTGCAAAGCTAAATACTCTGTGGAGAGAATATCAACTTAAGCTTGCAGTAGACAATAAAAGCATGGTTCCTTTTTTTAGTATATTATTATGCTATAAGTATATCACATTAATATAATTAATTCAAAAAAAAGATATATAAAAATCCCCTCCTTACTAAGAGAAGGGGCTGGGGTGTGTTAGATTTCTTCTTTTCCTCACATAAATGGAATCAATACTTCAGGAATTCTTACATTTCATTCAGCAGTTTGATAGTTCTCTATGATGGCTATAAGACATCTTGATAGGGCTATGACTGTTCCATTAAGTGTATGGGCATATTTATACTTTCAGTCCTCATCTTTATACTTGATTCATAGCCTTCTTGATTGGTACTCTCATACATTAGAACAACTTGTTACTTCTCTGAATTTTTGCTGTCCTGGCATCCATGCTTCAAGATCATATTTTTTCATGGCAGGGTTTCCAAGATCTCCACTACAAACATTCATTTTGTTGTATGGTATTTTGAGTGATTGCCAAATATCTTCTTCAATAGCTACCATCTCATCATGAAGCTTTTGACTATCTTCTTGTTTACAAAATACTACCATTTCCACTTTATCAAATTGATGCCCTCTGAGGATTCATCTGGTATCTTTCCCTGCAGATCCAGCCTCTCTTCTAAAACAACTAGAATATCATACATATCTAATTGCTTCATCCAAATTAAGGGTCTCATTTGAATGATATGAGGTAACCGGAACTTCAGATGTTCCTATCATATAGAGATCATCATTTCACGGGTTTACTTGATAGAGTCAATCTTCACTTGCAGGATAGTATCCAGTTCAAAACATAGCTTTTTGTTTTGTCATCAGAGGAGGAAGTATTGGAGTGTATCACTTTGCTCAGAGCTTTGATAGAGCATAATTTACAATTGCAAATTGTAAAAATACAATATCACCTTTTAGATACCAAAATCTTGCTCCAGATATTTCTGCTGCTTTTTCTGAATCTATCCATCATTTTTTTGCTCCAATTTCATAGTGAGCTTGAGGTTCAAAGTCAAATTTTGTAGGTTCTAGAAAACTAGATTCTAAGCCATTATCTTCATCATCAATTCATATAGCAGCGGTTGGGTCAAGAATATTAGGTACTTGCCAGTACATTTCTTCCCATTGTTTTTGCGTAGTTTTTTGATCTTCTTCTAGGAGTTTTAATTCTTCTCATACTTGTTTCATTTCAGCTACTTTTGTAGGACGTTCTTCATTAGAGAGTGTAGGAATTTCTTTACTGACTTTATTTTTTAAAGCTCTGAGTTCATCAGTTTGTACAATAAGATCATTTCTTTTTTTGTCTAACTCTAAAAAAGCATCAAGATCTAATTTTGAATTTCTTTTCTTTATGCTATCTTTTACCAGGTCTGGATTTTTTCTAATTATTTGTATATCTAACATAGTTTATATTTTTAATGAGTATATTCCCCTCTCCTACACAGTGAGGTGTTAGGGGTGGGTTAAAAGTATTTATATATATCTACTTGCAGCAATATCTGCTTCTTTTTTCATCGATCGATCTTTAAGTACTTGTTTCTTCTCAAATTGTTTTTTTCATTTCACGAGTCACACTTGGATTTTAATCAAGCTTCATTTAAAGTACAGCGAGAGAGGCACAAGGGTGGTTCACTTTTCTTTACTCTTTCATTCTAGATACTCTATATCTTTTTTATGAAGAAAGACTTTTCGTTCTCTAAAAGTATCAATAGTTCATCTATTAGGAAGAGATTTCCATGCAGTAATATGCATATTTTTTAGATAGAGTCACGATCAATTCACTGTTAAGAAACTTCATTTAAGGTTCACACTTCAGTGTCGTATACTTTTTGTTTCGTGTCAGAGTAGTTCAATTCATCATTCATAACTTTTGATAATTTCAAAATCAAAGAATGCTTTTTTATTCTTTGTAATCTCTCAGGTGTTTGTTTTATTTTTCTTCATGGTTGTGTTCAACTTCTTTAACAAATACATCATCTTGTCATGCAATTACCTCAGTTGGATTTAGTCATTTGAGATACCAATCCCAATTCATATAATCTTCCATGGAATATGTTCATGCTTTGTCATGAATATATGGATTTTTTTGTATAGGGAAATGGAGGTGATAATTCTTATAGTCTTTATCAGGAACTCCTGTGACTCAAATGGTTCAGAGAGTTGTTCCAACAGGAACAATTATTCATTCTTTGATACTCTCTGGGATGGTATCTAGATGAGAGTAAAATATTACATCTCATTTAGTAGTTTTGAGCCATACTTGATTTCATCTCAAGATATCAAGGTTTCTCAATTTTTGAGAATGATTGATATTTTTTCATTTTTTTATGTTTGAGATATCTTCATAAGAAAAATTATCTACCACTCTTATAATTATACCATCATCAATTGCTGAGACAGGAGTTCAAAGAGGAGCCATAATATCCCATCAGTGATGAATTCAATCAGTATATCATGATCTATAGTCACGTTTTGCATTTGGAATCACATTGAGTCATTTTGCAATTTCATATCACTTTACAGGCACACTATATTTGTATGTTCTTCTATTTATGATGTTGGTAGTGATTTTTTCTTTATATAAGAGCTCATTATATGTTCTTTCTCTTTTAATTTTTTCAAAATAGTTTTCTCAGATAAGTCCCATTTGCTCTTTATCTTTTGAATAATTATTAATCTTTCTTACAAGCTTTGATCTAAGAGACTCAAGGGTCTTATTGTTATAATCAATGAGTAAAGAAAAGATTTTTTCTCTATTTTCTATATGCAGTTTAAATTCAGATGATTCATATATTTCTCATCAAAATTCAAGATGAAAATAGGGATTTTCACAAATAGAGATAAGTTTCATTTTATAGATATAGACGTCTTGAGTATTTCCTAAAAATTGTGTTGAAGTTTCACAAGTGCTTTTTACCTCAGCATCTGTAATATCAATAGTGCTTTGGAAAATCAGTATGACAGTATCAAGTCAATTTGCTCATGAGATAATATTGTTACTGCTTGACTCTAAAAATGATATTTTCTTCTCAAAATTGATGAATCATCAAAAAACTAGTCATACTCAGGAAGCAATGAGTATGAAAAATAGTAGAATTGATATAATTTTAAACATATATTAGCTGAAAAAATACTTATATTTATCATATCTATGATTTAGAAAACTCAAAATAAAATAATTTTTAATGTGAAAGCTTATCATAGGGAATAGAAATGTCAGGTTTAATAATCATCATAATTCCATCATCAGAGTCAATAGGAAGAATGTTATATGAAATATCATGTTTTTCTAAAAAATCATCAAGTCAGATCATTTTATGCTTAAATTTAATAACATCATCAATGATAATAATTCATCATGTATTAATTTTATTCCAAGTAAGTCATAAAAAATCTACACTTCTTCTCATCATCCCATCAATAAAAACAAAATCATAGTTCTCACTAAGAGTAGGAACAATATCTAAAGCATTTCAAAAGAGACTAGTAATGGATTTTTCTAATCATGATGTTTTGAAATTGGTTTGAGCTATTTTATATGACTGAGGTGAAAAGTCTATGGTAGTAATATGTCATCAATATTTTACTAACTCTTCTCACATTCAGATGGTAGAGAAACCATTTGCAGTTCAAATCTCTAGAATATTATTTGGTTTTGAAATATTAATCAGGTCTTTGAGTAGAAATAAATGTACATCAGATATGTTAGGGACATTGTTTATTTTTCAATAGATTCTCATGTCTTGAAGTAATTGGGAGAGATGTTTCATGAATAATTTATGTGAATAAATAGTTTTTTTTAGGTTAATATGAATTATACCTATATATAGCTATTTTGCAATGATTAAATACTTTAAAAAATTTGCCTTTTTCTTTTATAATGAATATACTATGTGGGTATTTTTAATATTTTATCATTAATAATAAAAAATACTTATGAAAAATATAATTAAATCTACAGCTTATTCAGCTGTTGCACTTAGTTCAATAGCTTATACAAATACTTTTGCAAGAATTGATTTTGAATGATGAGCAGGTAAAGGTGATGTATCTGAAAAACTTAAAGGGACATGATGAGACGCAAATTTTTCAGATACAATATGATCTGTAGTTGCTTTTTTCCTTGGATTTATGGCACTTGTTGCTGTAATAATTTTTATTTACGCAGGTTTCTTGATTCTTACTGCTGGATGAGATGAAGATAAAGTGAAGAAAGGGAAGACTACAATGATCAATGCACTAATCTGAATTTTTGTTATTTGGATTTCATGGACAGTTGTTAGTTGGTTTATAAATACATTGCAAGATTCTGGAGCAGCTGTAGGACAGTAATTTATTTATTTTAAGTATATATGTTAAATATTTCTTTTGCTGATTTTTGACAAGAAAATGTAAAAAAAGAACTAAAATGATGATCAGAGACTTGATCATCATTTTTAGAGTTTTTCTTTCAAATTATGGAATATCTTATATGATTTTGAGCTCTTGTGTGAGTGCTAATTTTCATGTGGGCATGATTTCAGATTCTTTTTGCATGATGAGAAGAAGATACGGTAAAGAAATGAAAAAGAACTATGGTGTATTGTCTGCTCTGACTATTCATTATGTGGATTGCATGGACAATAGTAAGTTTTTTTACAACTTGATTAGAAAATGCAATATAAAAAACTGAGATTACTCTCAGTTTTTTTGTATTCAAAATAGTTGTTTCCAAATTTTTGTCTCCTTTTCTTTCATAATTATATAATCATCATCTTTTTCATGATCATATCACAATATATGAAGAACTGAGTGAATAATAAGCTTATAGCACTCTTTGGTGCTTCATAGTCAGTATTCTATCCCTTGAGAGTGAATTTTTGTCCCTGACAGAATAACTTCTCATGCTATAGTACTGTCTTCTAGTTGAGTGAATGTATCATGATAATGAAAACTCAGCACATCAGTGCTAGAGTTTTTCTGTCTATACTGATTATTGAGTGTTTGTATTTCTTTATCAGGAAGAAATATTATATTTATAACTCAAAAATGTTTGCTACTCTCTACTTGTGAGATAGTAGTAAAAATATTATCAATAACTGTAGTGTCTAACTGTATTGATTCTGGCTTGTTATTTAGGGAATAGCTGAACATTAGATATAAAAAAAAGTAGACAAATAAAAAAGAATCTAAAATGATTCTTTTATTTTACAAAGTTTACAACATTTTCAAAAACTTTAGGATGCGAAATTGCAAGATTTGAAAGAACTTTTCTGTTAAGACTTACTCTTTTTGTATAGAGGTTGTTAATTAATTTTGAATAGGTAGTACCATGCATTCTTGCTGCAATATTGATTCTTACTGTCCAGAGCTTTCTGAAATTTCTTTTCTTTTGCCTTCTTCAAATATATGAATTCAGACCAGATTTCATCCAAGCATTTTTAGCTCTAGAGAATACCCTAGAATTCAACAATCTAAATCATGTAGTATTTTTCAATAATTTTTTATGTCTCTTTCTTGTCATGAGACCTCTTTTAACTCTTACCATTTGTAGTGTATATTAGTGTGATAATAAGGAGAGAAATATTTTTCTCTTGTAAATGTACTAAAGACTATATGTGAGGAAGTTGTCTTTTAATCTTTTTTACTTCAGAAGCTGAAACAATAAGACCATATTTATTTCTTCCTTTAGCTTTTTTACTTTTATTCATAAGTAAATGTCTTTTCCATGCTTTTCAAAGTTTAATTTTACCTGTCCCAGTAACTTTTACTCTTTTTTTTACTCCACTTCTTGTTTTAAGCGTCATAGTGTCAGATTATTAATAAGTAATTATTTTATAGCTTTTAGAATAGCTGAAAAGGTATTTCAGGATTTATTTATTCTTCAATCGAGCTTGTATATTTCCTCTATCATAGTAACAAACATTTCAATTTTTTCATGTGCAATGCTTGCATAGTGATTTTCTCTTCATCTCAGCATCAGAACAACTTTGAGAGGATGTCAGATTTTTGCAAATTTTTCAGCTTGGTTCTTTTTGACCTCTAAATCATGTTCCGATATCTTATAAGTAATTCTTAATGTTTTCATGTCTGGTGCTTTTCAAGCAGCCTTATTCTTACGTTCTTGTTTTTTCTGTCTGTATAAGAATTTTCAATAATCAAGCATTTTTACAATGGCCATCTTTCCATCGTATGACATCTGCATAAGATCAAGAGACTGTTCTTTTGCCCTTATTCTTGCATCATTTATTGACATATCTCAGAGATTTTCTCAATCATCTGTAATAAGTTGGACTCTTGATGCTTTGATTTTGTCATTGAGTATTCTTTGTTTTTCTCTCACTAAGCTCTATATTTTAAAAATTATTATTATGATAGTTCTTTTAACATTCTAGCATACTTTGCTTTTTTTCTTGCTCAGTTATTAGGTTTGATAATATTTTTCTTCACAAGTTTATCAATAATTGATTGAAGTCATGATTTTACATTTTTTCAGTCTTCTTTTTTATTGAACCATACAGTAGTTGCTGCATCTTTGTCTCAAGCTTTGATGGCTTTTTCAAAAAGTTTTCTTGCCTCTGAATAGATATCTTTGAAATGTTTATTTCTAATTTGTTTCTTTCTACTCACTTTGAGTGCTTTTTTTGCTCATTTAATGATTGGCATTTTTTCAAAATTCTTACAAATAAATTATTCTTTAGCTACATAATACCCCCCTACAAGGCAATTAGCAAAAAAATTATATAAATTAATAATTATTAGTCAAAGTTTTTTTATCATTTTGAGAGATATAAAAATACACGTTTTGTTGTCTAATATAAGCCATTTTAAGCTATTAATGTACTTTATATAAAAAAATAGGAAAATACTTTTGCAAGTACAACATATTTTTGTATTATACAATTACTTGATTGCAATTATATATCAAGAGAGGGTAAAAGAGAATAGGCTCGCTAAAATACCCCAGCAACCTGCCTTGTCAAAGAAGTAAGGTGCTAATTCCTACCTGAGTTTCAGGAAAGATATTCTTCATAAAAAATACTTATTGCATCATGCAAGAGTAGTAGCTTATAATAAAAAGATCTTTCCTTCTAAAAATATTTTTTAGATAAAGATCTTTTTATTATAAGAAGAAGAGTGTTATCCCTATCTGCCTTTCAGGCATCTTCCCCTAATTCTAAGGAGAAGAAATAAAATATTTTCTAATCTATGTACATTATGTCTACTGTAATAACATCTGAGTCTGTAACATCTGGTCATCCAGATAAGGTATGTGATCAAATAAGTGATGCAATTCTTGATGCTTGTCTTGAGCAAGATTCAGAATCAAGAGTAGCTTGTGAGTGTCTCGTTACAACAGGGACCATTGTTGTGTCATGAGAGATCACAACAAAAGCATGGGTAAATTTCCAAGATATAGCTAGAAAAGTAGTGAGAGAAATTGGATATAAAGATTTAGAAGCTTGATTTAGTGCAGATGATGTTTCTGTGCAGATTCTTATTAATTCTCAAAGTCCTGATATTGCCCAGTGAGTTGATACTGGTTGAGCATGAGATCAAGGAATCATGTTTGGTTTTGCAACTAATGAAACACCTAATTACCTTCCAATGCCAATTAGCTTAGCTCATAAATTATGAAGAAAATTAGAAGAAGTGAGGAAAGATTGAACACTTGAGTATCTACTTCCAGATGGAAAAACACAAGTATCTGTTGAATATGATGAGAATGAGAATCCAGTGAGAGTCGATACTGTAGTTATTTCTAATCAACATAAGGAATCAGTATCCTTAGAAGACTTGCAGACTTGAATTACGAAAGAAGTAATAGAATCAGAAATAGGTGACTTAATAGATAGTGATACAAAAATTCATATTAATCCAACAGGGAGATTTGTTCTTGGTTGACCTAAGTGAGATTGTGGACTAACTGGGAGGAAAATAATTGTTGATACGTATGGGGGGGTAGGAAGACATGGATGATGAGCTTTTTCTTGAAAAGATCCATCAAAAGTTGATAGAAGTTGAGCTTATATAGCTCGCTATATAGCTAAAAATATTGTAGCTTCATGAGTATGTGATAAAGCAGAAGTTCAACTTGGATATGCTATCTGAGTTGCTGAACCTGTTTCAATTTTTGTTAATTGTTTTGGAACTGAGAAAGTAGAGAAACAAAAGATTATAGAAGCAGTTAAAAACAATTTTGATCTCACTCCAGCAGGAATAATCAGTACTCTTGATCTGAAAAAACCAATATACCAAAAAACTGCTAGCTTTGGACATTTTTGAAGAGATGATGTGAGTTGGGAACAGCTAGATAAAGTTGATATTTTTAAAGAGTTAATATAATGAAAAAAAGCCTTGCAAGGCTTTTTTTAATGATCAGTTTCAATGGTTGTTTCAATTTCATAGATAATATATTCATCTTCTAGGAAATCTTCTCAGAGCTTTCATCCAAGGATTCAAATATAATCAGTTCCCATTACTAACTTTGGGTCTATATTTGGGAGGATGGTAGCAGAATGAGTGTAATCTTTTTTAATTACAAGAATTCAGTTTTTTACAGGGTCAATTTTTGAGAGAACTGATACTCAATTTTTAGCATCTTCTTGACTACGAGAAAGGATTTTTCTTGAAGTGATATTATCTACTCTTATCTTAATCTGTTCTCTTTCAGTGATATTGAGTGGCTTAAATCTATCATCTTTGGATATTGCTGCCACTGTGTTAATGATAAGTTCTTCGGCAAGAGAAACACCAGTTTTTTTGATATTTCCTGCACTTCATCTTACTTCTCAATTTAAGAAAATAGTTACAAAACAACTTCAGGTAGCTTCTGACAATTCAGTTGGCACATTCTCTAGGTCTTGAATATCTGGGGCAGAAAGCTTTTGAAAATAAAATTTAAGTGTTTGCTGTACTAATTCAATCATAACATTTTATATTATAGAAATTAATTTTTGTTAAGTCTTTTGCTACATAAGATTTTTTTCTTCTTCAAGACGGAGTGCTTCTTTCTCTTCTATCTCAATCTGATAAAATATATCTCATAATGGATCTATATTTGTCATGAGGTGATATTTGTAATATATCAACTCAAAGAGTTGCTTGAAAAATGTAATACAAAAGTTAATTATTGGAAGGAGGATGATGAGAGCCATGAGCTTTGCAGTTCAATCAGAAAATCAACTAAATATCAAGAGTGAAAACATTCCAGCAATAAGGAGTCCAACAAAGCTTCCGTAAAGTCAGATAAGAATATGTCTGTAATTATTCATAACCTCTAAAATAAGACTAGTTCAAAAACAAACAAGAAGTGTATGTCAGATGAAAATATACATAATATTTTTTACATCGCTTACTCATAAGTAAATATATATAGGTGTTAAAAATCAATAGCTCAATATTCAAAAAAATGATATTTGTCCAAGTATTGTGAGAGTTCTTCTGTATCTTTCAGGAGAGGTGATACTCATAAGAATATACGTCATGAAGATAGTAATGCTTGTGCCTATAAAAGTAATCATTGAAAGTACAAGTGGAAAAATAGTCCCAGCTTCTCAGAGTCAGCTTGCGGCAGAATCAAATGTCCCCGTAATATCAATGACTCAAGATGACACAAAGGTAATACCAAGAATAATAAAGCTTCCGATTAGGCCAGCAATAAAAGCTCATAGTGAACTGATGAGTATTTCTTGCATATCTATTCTTTTTGGTCCAAAAGACATAATTCCTTTTTATTATAATAGTAATAGATAAGTCAGAGTGCTCAGAGAGTTATGAATATATCAGCTAGATTAAATATACTGAAATATTTCACTCATATGAAATCAATGACTTGTTCATACGCAATTCTTTCAAAGCCATTTCCTATAGCACCAGCAAGAATTGATCAAAAACTAATATCAAATATTTTTTTATTATATGCATCAGTTTCTTTATTTCTTTCTGTTCTATAATAATAATAAATACAAATAATCAAAGCTATTGTGAGGACTTTGAGAAATGGAAGTTGAATACCAAAAGCTATTCATGAATTGTAGTGAAGGTCAAGATACAAGAAATCTCATAAAAGAGATATTGAGTGATCATTACAAAGACTTCATCCACATTGGGATAAAAAGTATTGTTGTGCACTATATTTAGTTATAGCATCAAGGACAATTCAGGTTATGAATATTCAGTAAAACATGATGTATTATTTCAGTTTTCAGATAATGATTTCATTTTTTTGAATATTTCAAGAAATAATCTCAAAATTTTCTTCAGTAGCTTCAATATAGTTTTGGGTCCATCATTTCCATATTATTTCTCAACCAATATTTTTTACGACTTCAATCAACACTGAAAGGTCTTTTCATTTTTGAGATGCTATAAATGCTTTACGAGTAGATTCTCATGATTCTAATAATTGCTGCATTCTCTGTTTTTTTATTCTTCAATCAATTTGATTATCCATCTCTCAAGCTGGGACACTTTCTCACATTTCATGTCCAGAAAAGGGGAAGGCATGAAGTTTTGTGATTCAATAATTTTCTACCAATTCAAGGGTATCTTTGAAATTATCATCTGTTTCTCAAGGGAATCATACAATAATATCAGCTCCAATAGAAATATTTACTCAGTCATCTCTTTTGATAGTGAGTGTCTTTTTCAAAACTTCTCTCATGTACTCTCAATTATAATGACGTTTCATATTTTTTAACACATCAGTGCTTCATGATTGAACTGAGTAATGAAAATGAGGATAAATTCTTGTATGAGCAAATACTTTGAAGCAGTCATCATCAATAAATTCTGGTCACATTGAACTAATTCTGATTCTTGGAATAGAAGAATTATCTAGAATATACTGAAGGAGTTCAGCGAGTCTAGATTGAGCTTGCCCACCCCCTAGTGCTTTCCCTTCTAAGGAGGGGGAATTTTTATTGTATACTGGATTAGTTGTATCAAGTCACCATGCTGAGAGGTTAATTCAGGTAAGTACCACTTCTTTTCATCAAGTTTTTTCAAATTCTAGGATTTCTTCTAGTATATCTTCTTTTGATCTTGAAAAATGCCTTCACCTTTTTATTACTGTTAGACAAAAAGTACAAAAACTATCACATCATCATTGAATAAGGACAAATTTTTTAGTATAGATTCCACTGAGTTTTGATCCAATATTTTTGATTTTTGATTTAGATATCTGTTTTTGTTTTGCTGTTTGAGTAGTTTTGGATGAAATATCCGTATCTATTTCATCAGGATCTTCTCATAGAATCATTATTCTTCACTTATATTCAGTAAGTTCAGGGTAGAGTTCAAAAAAATCTTCTTGGGCTCTTCAGTCCTTAAATGCTCAACATCAACTAATAAACATTTTTTTTTCACCAGAAAATTCTTTGAAAGAGTCTTTTACAAACTTAATCCACTTTCTCTTAGCATTATCTGTGACTACACAGCTTGCCACAAAAATTCAGTTCTCATTTTTAAGTTTCTCTGAATTAAGCCATTTATCTGTATAATATTTATTTACCTTACAACCAAAAACCTTGTATTCCACTATTCTTTTTATATAAAAATATATTTTTGCTTATTGTAATACAAAAAAATAAAAAATCTAGATTTCTCTAGATTTTTATTTCTTCTTTTTCTTTTTATCTTTTTTAGAAGTGTCTTTTTTTTCTTCTTTTTTTGAACCTCATTCACCATCATCACTATTGAATTTTCTAAGAATATTTCCTGCCATTTCTTTTCATCACAAGCCAAAGGCAAGTCAACCAGCAAGTGCTACCATTCAGACAAATCATACTAAAATAATCTTAATAAAATCATCAGGGACTATTTTGGTAAAGTTAAGTACTAATGTAAAAGTAAGAAAGAGTATCAGTCATTTACTTCCCGTAGCAATTATCTTTGAGGTTTTATTTTGAGATTTAGCTTCTGCAATACTGAGTGTATGATAAGTCACATCATAGATGAAATTTGAAAAACGTATTCAAAAAAATCAAATGACGATTCAAATAAACAGACTTGGCAAATACTGGAGGAGTGTATTCAATGAGCTGGCAACCTCATCTATTCCTACAACTTCTAATGCTATTCTGAAACTTAAAAGGAATATATAGTAGGAAAAAGATTTTGCTACTACTACGTCTACCTTGATTCTTTCAGTGAGTTTTTTGGTAATAATTTGAGGACCAGGATTTTCTCTTATTTCATCATCTGACTCTAAAAAGTCTTCAAATTGATCAATTTTGTCTTTGAGTTTATACTTTTTAAAAACACGTAGTGTGTAGTTGTACACCACACGTGCAAGGATAAAACCAACAATAAGGATGAGTAATGCTCCCGTCCATGAAAAAGCTAGATCAATTAGATCCACTTTATCAAGTGATATTTTACTTTGAATATAGCTGGTAATAAGCTCCCAAAAGTCTGATGTCGATTGAATTTTCATATAAATATATAACTGAGCATAACTAATTATAAATATTTTATCATATATTTTTTCAAAGACAAAAATAAATTTGACTAAAGGCAGTTTTTTTATAGTATTTCTCTTGTCTTGTTCTAGATATAGAGCAATGATGCGGGGGTAACATAATAGAGTGAGTGTACTAAGGCTTCAACCCTTGGGTGTGCGAGTTCAAACCTCGTCCCCCGCTCCAATAAAAAATAAAAAAAGATTCCTTTAAAATAGGAATCTTTTTTAGTGTAAAAAGTGTTGAAGGGGTATGAGGTTTGAACTCTAATTGTTATTTTATATAGATGCATCTATCTTTAGTTCATTATGATTTAAAAGTATGGCTGTATGGCAATATTGTTTTTCCATCTCTGATAAGAGTAATTTTAAGTGAAAAAGAATTAATGAAACTACACCATGATTAGAAGAGATATTTTGAATATTTCTTAATTCAGCTCATCTCAGTCCCCACTTCCTTTACTAGAGTACTCCAATAAATTTTAAGAAAATATTCCTTTAAAATAAGGATTTTTTTGTATGAAAATGTTGAAGGAGGTGAGTTTTACACTGATATTATTTTCCATACTAATTCTAATCGAGTATTTGTTTGACATTTTAATAAAATAATATATTACTGCTCTATATATATGAGGAGGGGAATTCAAATATATAATAAATATTACTTTAATGAATACAAAAATTAATCAGCTGGATCATAAAAAGAACAGCTCTTACAAGGATGCTAGTTTTTCAAAAGAAACAGTTTTAGACACAGTAAATGAATCGCTAAAACCATGTAAGGAAAGGATTCTTTATTATTTAGAGAATAAAGTTGAACCTGATTTTGGGTTGCTTATGAGTGCGGAAGCTTTAGAGTGTTATGAAGAGATTTGAAATGAGTTGTTACTGAGGGAAGATGAAAAAATGAAAATTTTTTTACTAAAAACTATTCATGAAATATCATTTGATGATCTCTTTTATATTTTTGAATATGATTTAAATTTTGAGCCTAATACTATTATCAATCGATTATTAGT
>CALDZW010000089.1 GCA_937944175.1 uncultured Candidatus Altimarinota bacterium | reverse complement strand
CATGTTCCTTTTTTAATAGCTCTTTCAATATTATCATTTGGAACTCATGCTTTTCTTGCTTTTTCCATTTCAGCAGCTAGAGTAGGGTTCATATCTGGATCTCCTCAACTTTGAGCTGCTAATGTAATAAGCTTAGCATGTATTGCAAAAATCTTTCATTTTACGGCATTCACAGCATCTCTTCTTTTAGCTACAACTGGTCATCTTCACATAACATAAATAGTTATCAAATATTACATTAAGTATAATTTTTTATTCATATTTGTAAAATACATTTAACTATTTATAATATCACTATATTCTATCACTTATGCATACTATAGATGACTATTAGTGAAGACCTAGAAAATGCAGTAGACATTGTTGAGCTTGTTCAGCGTTATTCAAAAATAAAGAAGGCATGAGCAAATTTTAAAGCTGTTTGCCCATTTCCTGGTCATACAGAAAAAACTCCTAGTTTTGTCGTGAGCCCTGCAAAACAACTTGCTTATTGTTTTGGTTGTCATAAATGATGAGGCCCTCTCAAATTTATCATGGATATTGAAAATTGTGAATTCAGAGAATCTCTTCAGATTCTTGGATGACTTACTGGAATAAAAGTTTGAAATGTTGATCCAGAAAAAACAAAAGAACAAAAGACTCTATTTTGACTCTACAAAGATGCTGCTTCATTTTACAAACAATCTCTCAAAAATACCCCAGAAATAAAAAAAATTCTTATAGATAGAGGAATAACCCAAGAGCTTATTGAAGAGTTTCATTTTTGATATGCTCCTAGTTGAGTGGAACTCTATAATCATCTTAAAAATCATGGATATGAAGATGCTATTATTGAAAAGTCCCAAATTTTTAATAATGTTTCACTAAAAAAAGATAAATTCATAAATCGTATTATTTTCCCAATTCAGAATGCTCGTTGAGACTTTGTTGCATTTGCTTGAAGAATAGTTGATACATGAGAACCCAAATACATTAATTCCCCTGCATCAAGCTTATATGATAAGTCCTCAATCTTGTATGGACTCTTTAAAGCTCGACATGAGATTACAAAAAAAGATGCTGTTATCATTACTGAATGATATATGGATACTATAGCTCTCCATAAAGCTTGATTTTATAATACAGTTGCTGTAAGTGGTACAGCTCTTACTGATAAGCATATAATCATACTCAAACGTCTCACACACAAGATATATTTATGTTTTGATGGAGATAATGCATGAGCAAAAGCCACTAAACTCTCAATTGAGAATCTCAAAAATAATGGACTTGAAGTAAAGATCATCACACTTCCAAAATGAAAAGATCCTGATGACTTCCTTTCATCATGATGAGATTTTCAAACACTTATTGACTCTGCTCTCTCTCCTATTGGCTATCTGATTGCAACTTCTGAAATTGATATGAATTCCCTTGATGAAAAATCAGTGTTTTTAAAGAACTTACTTGGAATACTCAAAAGTTATGATTCAATTATTGAAAAAGATTATTATTTAAAAGAAATTGCTCAATCTCTTGACTTAAGAGAAGCAACAGTGTATGAAGCATTCAATAAAACACGACTTAAAAAAGATAGAAATACTCAACCACAGGTGAAAACAAAACATTATTCCAGTGAGGATTATGCTATTGCAACCATTATCAATACTCCTGATATACTCAAGCAAATTCAAACAGAAATAATTTTCCCAGAATATATTCCAACTACCTTACAGTCTTTTTTACAAAATGGAATTAATAGCATTGATTCTATGCCTCTTGAAACAAAAGAATTTTATAAAGCCCTGGCAATGAAAATTGATTCAGAATTCCAAACTCAAACCCATGATGTTATTGGAAACAGTTATGAGAAACTCATAAAAAAAATCAACCATGATGCCTACAAAAAAGCGATTGATTGACTCAAACAGCGTATGAAAGAAAATGATATGAATGCCTTAGTAGAATATAACACCCTCATGAAGACCGCGCAAGAGCATTGAATTAAATAGATTCTATTCTTTATAGAAGATACTGCTAATATAGAGATATCAAACAATAAAATATAAAATTATCACAAATGAGAACCCCAAAGTTAATGCGACATCAAAAATAACATGAAGGAAAATTCATATAAATAATCCTGTAAAAAATATTTTCATGTAATGTGGTGAAAAGAATTGTTTTGATGATTCAATATATGCTTTAGAAAAAGCATACCCGACAATAGCAGAACACATTACATGCAGCATAATTGAAAAAATTGATCTATAAAAGTATGTTGATGCAAGAGTATAAGTGATTCCTGATTGAGTATATCCTGTATACAAGTAGAGCATATTTTCAATAAGAGCAAAACCAAGAGCAACAAATATAGCATATAGAACTCACTGTTCAACCGATGAAATCCCAAGTACACTTCCTTGCAAAAAGTTAAAATGTTTTGAAGCCTCTTCAATAAAAGCTACAAGTATATAATAAAATATAATTAATTTGAGTGTATTAAAAATTGTTTCACCAAAACTGACACTTTCAGCAACTTCTCAGTACCCAATACCACTAAGAGCAAAGATATAAATCAAAAGTGACATCAATCATATAAACCCTATAAAGAGTCCTATATTTTTAAGGTACACTGTAAATATTGTTTTGTTTCTATGAGACCATGAAACTGCCATAAAAGCAACTCCTGCAAGTATAAATAGAAACGCTCCAAGGGAAGCACTAAATTGAAGTAATGAAGAAAGAGAATTAATTTGAGTAATATATGAAAAGATATTTAAAAAACTAAATCAAGGTGATTCCAAAAGCTTATCAAGAAATAATATTGGCACAACAGAAATAGCTCCTCAACACAAGCCAAATGTAAATCTTTTCCTTGAAAGTGAATTTCACTCAATGTACGAAAAAATATACCCCCAAATAAGGACTGGGAAAAAAGCTAATACAAACAGCATCATTATAGTAATAATAAATTCTAACATATGAAAAAACAAGAT
>CALDZW010000088.1 GCA_937944175.1 uncultured Candidatus Altimarinota bacterium | reverse complement strand
TTTCTAGAAGATTGTTTGTGATGAAATTCAGAATATACAACTAAATGAATGTTTGGAGGACATGGAATTTATAAAAATGGAGTAATTTTCTGATTATATGCTTATGACGAGATTTATTTTAAAATAGGGGAGAGTAATGTTGAGGATTATAAGCAAGCATGATCTCATCCTTTTGAATATGATAAGGCTGGAAAGGTAATGGAGCTTTCTTACTATACTCTTCCAGAAGAAATTTTTGAAAATAGGGAAGAATTAGATAAGTGGATTGAAAAGAGCTTAAAAATCTCTCAAAAAAGTAAAAAAGCACCTAAAAAAAGTAAGAAAGATAAGAATCTAGACACAGCTATTTTGAAAGCATTGTTGGAAATTCCAAAATGAAAAGTAACAACCTATAAAATATTGGCTGATAAATTTGATGTTCATCCGAGAAGAATAGCTTCAGTAATGAAGTATAATAAGGCTCCTGAGAGCATTCCTTGTTATAAGGTAATTTCTCATTCTAGAAAAGTATGAGGATATTCTGCTTTAGAATGACAAAAATCAAAGATTGAATTGATTGAAAATGATGGGATTGAAATTATTGATGGAAAGATACCAGCTAAGTTTATTTATCAATACTAGTTTTAAGATTATAAATAATAAAATGTAAAGAGTTTTTGTGTTAGAAAAACTCTTTTTTATAGAGCTTAAATTTGCTACTTGTGATACAATACATGTATAAAAATATTTTTAAAGAAATAGTAAATTGAGAAAATTCCTCTTATTAATTGTGTGAATGTGATTATTTATTGGAAATGTACTAGCTGCTACATATCCAGTTTTTTTGCATACAACTATGGGGAATAACTGAATTCATCCAACATGAGACTTTACACTTGATATTACTTATGAGGATGTAAGTGTGTGAATTGATGTAAGTACTGATAACTTGTGACTATATAAATATGATTGAACAACATGGTGAACTGATATCTCAGCTTCTCATATAGATTTTGCCTGAAAAGTTATTAATAATAATCATGCTATATATAATATTAAAGATCTGGACTATGGTAAGTATAGATATATTTTTTCTATAGCTAATAAAGATGGAAACTATATGAAAGATGACTTTATCTTCTATGTGGATAGACCTTCATTAACTGTTGCAAGTGATGTGAGAGATATTTGATTGCTCCAGAACAGCTTTAAATCTCTTTCACCTGAACAGGTTGTTACTGTCCAAACAATTGGAGCTCCATACAATGTAGTAATGTCTAAATGACAAGAGCTTATTTATATATCTGACACAATTAGTGATTGGGATAATACAAAGTGATGGGGATATGCCAGAAGTCCATATAACACTAATATACAAGCTCAGGTTTTGAGCTCAATAAGCAGTGAGGAACTTAATGGATCCCCATTAAAGAGCAACCTCAACTGAGAACTTTATAAGGACACTCTTAGATTTAAATTATGAGGAATAGCTGATATTGATAGAATTCCATGAGATTATGAGGCATTACTGAAATTTGATATTGATTTTACATACTGCCCAGAATATGCAAGTGATGGCACATGTAAGGAATATTGAAAATTTATTGTGGAGGAAGCTTGAATTAGACAATGGGAAGATGGAAAAATTGCTACATCTTGTTATACATACAAGTATCCAGATACTTCATGATATGAGTATTTAGGTGTTATCTGAGATGGACAATATTGGATTCAACCAGATCAAAGTCAAGATCCAATAGAGGTATATTGTGATATGACCACTAATGGTTGAGGGCGGACAAACTATGTAGACATACAAGGTAATTATAAATTTCAAGAGGCAATTGATTGCTGGAAGTGAGATGTTATTTCGAATAATAAGTTGAAATGCTTTAATCCAAACAGATTCTGAGTGAAGGCTTTAGAATTATATAATGATGATTGGAATGGAAGTGATTACTTTTATGCATTAGATGATCCAAATCCAAGCGTATCAACAACAAACCCAGCATGACAATACCGGCAATGTATTGGTCATGGAGAATATATGACAATCATGAGAGCAAATCAAACACCACTCATTGATGGTTGAGATTCAACGTATGTACGGCTCTGAAGAGACTTTTGTAAATTTAGTCGGGATCCAGCAGGGATTGCAGCGAGTAAAAATTATATGAATTATGATCCTGGAGCTACATTTTGAGAACCAACATGAGCAAACCGGGAAAAGAAAGCACAAGATAATAAAATTTACTACAGAGAAGTAAACCTTGATTTTACACAATCAGATAAAGAAATAGTAACATATTGATCATGAAGAAGGTATAATGATGGTACATATGCTGAGTCTTGTAATGGGTATAAGAATCCTTCAGTATGATATACATATGCTTGAGTCATATGAGATGGGGATTATACAATTGATAGTGATGGTACATGATGAGAGGCTCCATTTATTGTAACATGTGATATGACTACTGATAGCGGTGGTTGGACAAGAGTAACACAATGGACAGCATCACCAAATTCTTACACTTTTGCAAATGGTATGGTAACATGATGAGATGAATTATTAATGACATATAAGAGAAAGGATGACATGTCAAAAGACTATGCCATTAGGATAGATAGAATGAGAACAAAACAGTGTTGAGAGGAATATACTACAGCAGCATCTTATATACATCACCTACAGACAGGAAGCTGGTGATCATGTAACCGGAAATCAACTCCATGAGACTATAATGATATTAAAACTACAAAAATTATCGAGTGAATATATGTTGATGACACATGTATAAATTGAGATGGTCATAAGCGTACTGCCCGGAATTACAGATGGTATCCTCATTGATCTACTAGGTGAAATGCTTATTTTCGGGTCTCAAATACAACAGTACTCATGTGACCGACTTGATGATGAAGTGTCCGGTGTGCTGGTACAGTTCAATCAGCTAAAGCTCAGTGAGCAGTTGATACATGGGTGAGATAAATACAAGTGAATGACCACTTGTATTTTTTTGTGTTTAGTTCTTTTTTAACTACACTATGTATTATATGTAGTATATTTATAAATGATGTTTCTCATGGTAAAAATATTGAATCAAATAAGTATTGATGTATTTGCACATAACCTTAAGAAAGTAATTTTTCGTTTCCCACTGACAGTTTTCATTTTGATGTGAGGTGTAATAAGTTTATTATTCCTGCATAATTGAGATTTTTCAAATTCAATAAATGATCAGCTTTGAAAAGGATTCATGAGCTTAATATTAGTGTTTTTCTTTACTTTGTGAATGTACCTGAATTCTGAGTGAAGAAGAGATAAAAAAATAATTACATATGTTCTCCAAATCACTCCTCTATGCTTTGGTGTTCTTTTCTATTCAGGATTGTCTTATGATATAAGTAGTTTTGAAAATTTTGTTTTCTTTTTTCTAAGTATTGCTTGAATTATTGCATACTTGTTCTTTGCTCCCTATTTTACAAATATTTTACCAAAATCTTGAGATATAAAATTTGTACAAGGAGAATGATTACTACAAGTGAAACAGAAAATATTTTATAGTTATTTTTATAGCATTGCTGTTATATTTTTGGTGAGTAGTATTTTAGGATGAATATTATTTGTTTTAGGCTCTATAGGAATATCTACTATTGATACTCTTTTTAGTGTGAGTTTTATTAATGGTGATACCTATTGAAACTGGGCTATAATTGCACTAGCATGAATAACTCCACTTTTTGCACTTACGCAAATACCAGAATATGAAGATTTCTACAAAGATACTTTTATAGAAAATACTTTTTTTTCTTTTCTTATAAAATTTGTATTGGTCCCATTTATTACAATGTATTTCATTATTTTGTATCTATATACATGTAAGGTGCTGATTAATTTTAGTGACTGGCCAAAATGAGAAGTAAGTTGGATGGTTATCTGATTTTCTGTTCTTTGATATTTGAGTTATATTTTTTCATACACTTTTGAGAAAAAAACATCAATTATTAAAAAATTTAGGACCATATTTCCATTGATAGTTGTTCCTCAAGTATGAATGCTGTTTTATGCAATATACTTGAGAATTACCCAGTATGATATAACAGTAAATAGATATTTTGTAGTAGTATTTTGACTGTGGTTATTAGTTGTTTCAATATATTATATATTCAGTAAAAAGAAAAAACTTATTATTATACCAGTAGTTCTTACACTGTTTACTATTATTATATCTGTGTGACCATGGTCTGTATATAGATTACCTCAATCAAGGCAATTAGATCGATTAGAAGAAAACTTAGCAGAAGCAGGTATTATGAAAATAAAAGATGAAATGTATTGATATAATATATCTCATGAAATTGTTCCTCTCACAAGCTATAATGATATTGATCAAGGGTTAAGTAAAAATATTTATGGGTGAATACAATATTTGTGTGATTTTGATAATTGTAGTAGTATCAAAGAATTATTTCCTGAAATATATGCTGAAATTTTTAATGAAGAGAAGGCTAAATGGGAGAAAAATACATGAACAAGTACATACACTTCTACTGAGGAATATAAAAAAGGAATTGAAGATCAAAAGAGAGAAGTGTATCCATGAATTAATAATACATGGATTATTGTAAAAAAGATTACTGAAAGAATTAAAGTTAGAAACTATCTCTGACAAACCAATAATAATCATGGAAGACTTTCATTTTCTAGTATACGTTGATATAATGAAGAATATCCAATAAACGTAAAAGGTTATGATATTCTTACAAAAATTGAACCAGATAGTTATAAATTCAATGATGGTCTTCAAACTTATGTTGTATTTGATGTGAAAAACAAAATACTTAAATTCATTGAATCTGATAAAATACTTGAAGAAATATGAGTAGAAAAGATTATTAAAGAAATATATGAATTACAAATAGGTGAATCATTTAATGGGAGATATGATTTAGAGAAAGGACAATTAGATTTTGTTATTGAATGAAAAATATATTCATATAAACTTCTTCTTGATAGTATTGATCTACCAAATCCTTTATACAAAAATGATGTAGCGAGTAATAATAGAGACTTCTTTTTAGATATATCATGATCAGTGTTAATTAGAAAGAAATAATATTTTCATAAAAATAATAAAAGATGCAATCAAAAGCTACTACAGTTGAAGAATATATTGAAGAACTTCCTAAAGAGAGAAGAGAAGCTTTTAAAAAGCTCAGAGATGTTATTCTTGAGAATTTAGATACTGGTTTTGAGGAAACCATGAGCTATGGGATGATTTGTTATGTGGTACCTCATAGTATTTATCCAGATGGATATCATTGTACTCCTGATCTACCACTTCCCTTTATAAACATTTGAAACCAAAAGAATTTTGTTGCTCTCTATCATTGTTGACTCTATGCACAAAAAGACATATATGATTGGTT
>CALDZW010000087.1 GCA_937944175.1 uncultured Candidatus Altimarinota bacterium | reverse complement strand
GAGAATCAGGTTCGATAGAGCAAGATGCTGATATTATTATGATGATATACCGTGAAGAGTATTATGATGAGTTTACAGACCGTAAATGAGTCACTGATATTCTTATTAGAAAGAACAGAAACTGACCAATAGGTAACACAGAACTGATGTTTCAAAAGAATAATCAGAAATTTTTGCAAATTGAAAAAAATATGCAAGGGAATTATGAGGAAGACTAAGAAAAAGTATTATTTTTTATATGCAAGTTTGTAAGAAATCACTATATTCAGACAATTACACTCAGTAGTCTTTTATTAATAATTCTTTACTTGTTAATAATTTACTAACATAGCTTTTACTTGATTCGTCCTTTTTACCATTAAGATTTTTTGTTAGTTTATCAATGTATTTCATTGCTTCTCTTCTAATTATTCATCTCTGCTTTGATCAACATATATAGAATCATCTAATTCATTCTCAAGTGTACCTGTCAATACTTGGATCAAGTAATAAATATTGTCATATGTCAGTGAAGATCTTATTAAGATACTCATTTTCTTCCCATAAATCTCAATAATTTCTTTCCCGTGTATTTTTATCTAATCAATTTCTTTTACGGATTGCAATAATGTTTTTTGCAATCTGTTTGGGTGTAGGTATTTGGGGTATAACATATTTTTCAAGATCCCATTTATTGCTGAGAGTCTTTGAGTAAGGTTTTTTACTTCTTTTTCTAGTAGAATGTTTTATGTTGTTTTGTGAACGTGTTTCTACTTTGATATTTTTTATATTTGGATAATCTATTACTTCTCATCAAAATTCATGTACTATTTCTAAGAATTTCTTATAGAGATTTTTATCTTGCATAAAATTAACAGAAAATATTTCTGTATGTCAATTAGATGGCGCTCCATTGAGTGGTTGAAGTGGTAGTCTCTTTCATTCTTTGTCTAGAAGATTATGCAGTGCTTTTTCTAGTTGTAATGAAGCAGCTTCATTTGGAAGTTTGATAGCTAAAGATAACTTACTTAAAGGATGACCCATCAATTGGTTCTTAAACTTGTGTCTCGCTCATCAAGATTTCATGTTACTCCTATTTTTATGGCTGGGCAAATTATATTATTAATTTGATTGCTATTACTGCTTTGATTAATTCTCGTTTCACCAGGCTTTCCTGGATTAATGCTTGGTGCCCACAAAGACATGTATGTATAATATCAGCTTCCATTTACTGGAGTTGTTCATTATAAAGTTCTACTAATTTCATTTTTAAAATTAGCAGTTTCAATAGGAAATCAAAGATCACTAATTCAGTGTCAATTTAGAGACGGAAGTGATGCTTTGATAGATTCATTTGAAGTGTTACTAACTGGGTAATTTTTTAACAAAATTTTGAATTGTAAGTTTAAAATTTATTTATATAATAAAATTATTATGTAAATTGTCAATTTATAGTAATTAGTGTATTGACTTTTTATATAAATAATTATATATAAAATAATGAATTATTTATGACTAATTGCCCAAGAGGCAATCCTTCTCAGGTATTATGTCCTGATTTAGGATTAAGTTGATCATGCTTATATACTGATATGTCACCTCAACGAGCAAAAAAAGACTTACCTTCTTGAATCAATGTCTGTATTTTTAATCACAAAGTAGGTTCATTTGTAACTGATAGATTTATTTCAAAGATACTTGATTCATGAAAGTATGATAATGATGAAAAAATGCAAGTGAAGGAAGCACTACATTCCGCATGAATTACATCACCAGAGCTGTATAGAGCTTTATATGAGTGATTACCATTAAGAGTTAAAACTATAATAGAAAAATAGTAGTAATTTTAGTATATGAACATTTAGAGACTAAAAAGAAGTTGTTTCAAGTAAAAGTTATAAAAGAATAATCTTTTCATTTCAAAAAATATGAATACACTCCATTCATATTTTTTTGTTATATAATATATATTGAAAATCATGTCAAAAGCACTTAACTTCTCAGCAGTCAATCTTGGCTGTAGTAAAAACCTTGTAGATTTAGAATATACAGTAGGGGAGATATTAAAACTCTCAGCAGAAACTGAAATCAATTTTTTCCCTGACCCTGAAGACGATCAAGTAGAATATGTATTACTGAATACCTGTGGGTTTTTATCAAGCTCAAGAGATGAAGCAGAAACAACTATTCAGTATTATGATGATATGTGAAAGAAGCTTATTATTATTGGTTGCTATGTCCCTGTAAAAAATGATATGTTTGTCAAAAATCTAAAGAATCTTCATAGTATAGTGGCTCATGAAGATACTCAAGAAGTTGGAAAGATGTTAATTGGTAATGAAAAATTGGAAAAACTTAAAAGATGAGTAGGGAAGTTAAAACAAGAAAAACTCAAGAAATATTTAGACTCTATACATTGAGATAGATGAGAATCAAAAGCATTTGTATGGGGATCAGAAAATGTAAGAGCATTTTTTAATGCTCCACTTGGCCATGAGTATTTAAAAATTGCAGAATGATGTAATAATACATGTAGCTTTTGTATTATTCCAAAAATTAGAGGGAAACAAAAATCTCGTACTATAGAGGATATTCTAGAGGAGGTAAAAGTAATGGTGAAATCAGGAATTAAAGAAATTGAAATTATTTCTCAAGATACGACTAGGTATTGAGTAGATCTCTATAATAAACCTCAACTTTTAGAACTATTAGAAGAAATTGATAAGATTGAATGAGATTTTGTGTATAGGCTTTTTTATATGTACCCTGATGTACTCAGTCTCACTCATCTAGAAAGATTGAGTAAACTGAAAAAAATGCTTCCGTACTTTGATATGCCATTCCAGCACATTAGTCCAAATGTATTAAAAAGTATGTGACGATTTTATGATGAAAAGCATATTTTTAAACTTCTTGACTACATTAAAGAGCTTTTCCCAAAGGCATTTTTTCATACTAACTTTATAGTTGGCTTTCCATGAGAAACTGAAGAAGATTTTAAAATGTTGTGTGAATTTGCAGATAAGTATGAATTTGATAGTGTCAGTCTGTTTTGATTTCATGATGAGCCATTAGCCCCAAGTTTCACACTTCCCAATAAAATTGATGGTGCAACAATTAATAGTAGAGTTGAAAAACTCAGTAAAATTTTGAACAAGCATTATGATAAAAAAGATTTAGTAAGAAGATGAAAAGAACTAGAATGAATTATTCAAGAAACAGATGATAATTGAAATATTACAGTAAGAGAAATTATAAGGGCACCAGATATTGATGATTATGACACCATTATTCCAGAAGACATTTCTGAAGGAAATGTTGGAATTTGAGAAAAAGTCACATATTCAATGAAAAAGAATTAATGAGGATACGTTTCTTAAAACTTTATTTTTCCTTATAGATAAGGAAAAATAAAGTTTTTTAATTTATAAAGTAAAAAAAGTAAATAAACTTTTGCTAATTTCTTGACATAATGAATTAATGTATGGTATTATATAAATGTCAAGTATATTTTATATTGTAACAATATCTACTATGGCAAAAAATAAAAATAAGAAGCTAAAGAAAGAAAAAAAGCTTCAAAAGAAATTGCAAAATGCAACTTTTCAAGAAAAAATGTATGATCAACTTATTGACAATAAACCAATGTCACAAGTTATCCACTGGTCACTCATTCTTTCAACTGCAGCAGTATTTGGTCTTAAAATGGCAGATGCAGCAATAGTAATTGAAAACATTGGAAGATAATAATAAAATATCTTTGAAAAAATAATCTTTGTCTATATAATAGGCAAAGATTATTTTTTTATACAAAATGCATGGTTCAAAAGCATTATAAAGTACGAGTCAAGAAGTAATTATCATTAATAAATAGATGGTTATCTATTTAATTTTTTTATAATTACATAATTAACACAATATATGAGTTCAAATATAACAGACTATCCTAAAAAATACAATCCTCAGGATTTTGAAAAAGATATTTATGAGAATTGGGAGAATAATGGAAAGTTTATTCCAAAAGAATCAACAACAGGGGAACAATTTTATATACCAATGCCACCTCCTAATGTAACCAGTATGTTGCATATTGGGCATTCATCAATGCTCTCTCTTCAGGACATTATGACTCGTTATCATAGAATGAAATGAGATTCAACACTCTTACTTCCAGGAACAGATCATGCAGGTATTTCCACACAGGTAAAGGTTGAGGAGAAACTTGCAAAAGAGTGAAAAAATAAACACTCAATGACACGAGAGGATTTTTTAGCTGAATGCTGGGATTGGAACAAAAAATATGGAGGGATCATTCAAGATCAATTTAGAAAAATGTGAACGAGTTGTGATTGGACAAAAGAAAAATTTACATTTGAGGATTCCATGAATAAAAGAGTAAATAAGGCATTTGTTGATTTATATAATAAATGACTTATCTATAGAGGAGAGTACATGGTTAATTATGATCCTGTTTTAGAAACAGTA
>CALDZW010000086.1 GCA_937944175.1 uncultured Candidatus Altimarinota bacterium | reverse complement strand
ATTTCTTGAAAAAATTAGAAGAGATTAATTCAGACACAAAACACATTTTACATAATAAAATATCTATTATAGGCTCACTCCATCATTCTAGAGTTTGAGTATTTAGTTTTAATATTAAATGAGTTCATGCTTTAGATGTAGCTGAATTTCTAGCTGAAAATGAAATTTGTGTACGTGGATGACAGCATTGTGCTGAACCTCTTATGGATGAAATATGAGTCAAAGCCAGCTGTAGAGCAAGTTTCTGGATATACAATACTTCAGATGAAATTGATAGGTTCTTTGAAGTATTAGAAGATTGTCAAAAAATACTTGGCTAGAGCTTTACTTTCTTTCCTTTTGACTAAAGGGGAAGACAAGGTGAATTGATCTGAAAGATAGAGGGGGATAATTATAATCTAAATAAGAAACTATACAAGAGCATATATTTGAATGTATGCTCTTTGTTTTTTTATACGTTTTCTTTTGTATTTTAAGGTAAGTACTGAGAATATACTCTGTTCTTAATTGTTTCTTACTCGGAAAATATTATACTATTTATAGCTTTTAGAAATGCTTACTGTTATATATTATCTTTCTTAAGAGTTTCTTACTATAGATAGTGTATAGTAATAATAGCTTCTAATAAAAGCACAAAATTTATTTATTATGTAATTATGTATGTATGGAAAATATAACTAAAAAAATGTTAGCAGCATGACTTGCTGCACTATTACTTGCTTCAAGTGTTACCAGTATTTCATTTGCTGATAATCATTCAGATGATGGTGAGAGAATGGAACATAGTGATGGAAAGAAAAATCATGGGAAAAATCGTGGAATGAAGGCTAAACTTCAAGAATTACTTACTGAAGATGAGAAAGAAGCATTAGAAGAACTTCATGAAGATCATGAAGAAGCAATGGAAGAGATTAAAGAAAAAAAAGAAAATTGGGATGAATTAAGTGAAGACGAACAAGAAGCTATAAAAGCTGATTATGAAGAAATGAGAGCCGCTCACATGGAAAAAGTGAAAGAAGTTCTTGCTGGTAATGCAGAGGCACTAGCACTTCATGAAGCACATGCAGAGGCTAAATGAGAAAAAAACCATAAAATGAAATCAAAAGGACTGGCAGCTGACTTGACTGATGCAGAAGAAGCTGCACTTGAAGAATTAAGAGAAGCACATCAAGAAGCAATGGAAGCAATGAAGTCTGAAAAAGAAGATATGGATGAAATGACTGATGATGAAAAAGAAGCTATGAAAGCAAAATATGAAGCAATGAAGGCTACATATAAAGCTGAGATGAAAGCAATTCTAGCAAATAACCCAGAAGCACTTGCTGAATTAGAAGAAAGACAGGAAAATAAAGAAGAAAATAAAGATGGAAAAAGAATGAAATGAGAAGGAAATAAAGATTGAGAAATGAAAGAAAAAAATGGTCATGGGAAAAAAAGAAGTGAAATGACAAAAAAATATAAAAAGAATTTTGCAAAAAAAATTGGAAGTAAACTCGACATGATACCTGATCAAAAATTAGAAAAAGTTTTATGAAAAATTGATGTATATGCAGAAAAAATGGAAGCAAGAGAAGACATGAATGAAGAAAAAAAGGATTCAATGCTTGCAAAACTCCAAGCCCTTAAAGAGATGATTGAAGAAAAACTTGCTGCATAAGCTTTCAGATTGTACAAGAATAAAAAAGTAATATACTCCATGTATATTACTTTTTTTTGAACTCTGAAAACACTATGAAACAGTTCCTCTACAATTATAAACAGTTAACTCAAGAAACAAAGTCTCTACTGTATTTCAATTGGATATACTCAGTATGAGTGTTAGTGTGAGCTGTATTTGTCAATGTGTATGTGTTTAGTGTTAATCAATCATTATTTGATAGTATTGTGTACAATCTTGTATTTTTTTCAGGATCTTTTTTGGGGTTTTGGGTATCAGGGTTTATCATCTCTCATTACAAAAAAGATATAAAATTACTGTATATTTTAGCTTATAGCTTGTTTATTGTAAGTTTTGTTCCTGTAGCTTTTGTTTGAAAAGACATGTGAGCTATATATTTTATGGCATTGTCTTATTCACTTGGGAACTGAATATTTTGGTGTGCCTTGCATTCTCATGAACTTTCTTCTATCCCTGACTCTCAGAGAGATTTTTATTCAGGCTCAATAGGAGCAGGAAGAAATATATTAGCAATAGTGGTGCCTGTTATTGTAACTCTCTGTATTTACATATGAAATGTTTTTGCTTTTGATGGCTTTAGAATAGTATTTGCTTTGCTTCCTTGCATATACCTCTGAAGTTTTTTATTCATCAAGTGAGTATGAAGCTTTATTCCACCTGCAATTTCACTGAAATCAGTAATGAAAATTCTCTATACTAAAAAATTGATGTATGGAAATATATTTTTTCTATTAGATGGTTTTATACTTGGATGTTTGGTACTTGCTATTGCTCTTGCAAATATTACTCTGCTCACATCAGAGTTTCAAGTAGGAGTATTTCAGAGTGTTATTTCCTGTATTTCAGTATTCTTGCTTGCCTATTTATGACTCAAGCTCAAAGTTGAAAATAGACTCAAAGGCCATAGATTTGTTACTATACTGATGTGTCTTAATCTTCTTGTATTTTCACTCAATTTTACTCCACTTGGTTTAATAATTTTTGCTTTATGAGAACTGCTTATTGCTCCAATGATTAAAATGATTAATCGAGTATTTTCTATGAGGCTTATGGATAATTGATGAAGTGGAGGGCAAGATTTCTTTGCTCCAATGCTTTCAAGAGAAGTGGTATTATGGTTTGGAAGAATATTATGATTACTCTTTGCCTATTCATTACACTATACTTTACATCTAGATATCCATACTACCCTTTCTTTGATCTTTTTTACAGCTGCATGAGTATTTTGACTTCAACATCTTATTTTGTTTCTGTGGAATAAATATGAGAAGATATAGCTTGTTACAATATATATTGTATAATATATATTGTAAATTTTAAAAAAATAGTTAGGTTACATTCTATTATTAGCAAGATTATATACACATATGGAAGCATGGGTTTTATATGCAGTTGGTTCACTCTTCTTGGCAGGGATTTTTAACTTTGGGATGAAGATTATTACCAAAAGAAATTATGATACCTCATATGTTTCAACTATATGATATATCACAGGAGCGGTGTGTGGGATTGCATATTACCTATACTTGTACGGAAGTTTCTCATTTCAAGATTGATTTCTCTTACTTATCTGACTAGCTTTTTTAGAAAGACTTTTTTTCTTTATTTCTACTCTAGCAAGAGTTGAAAGCCTTCATAATATTGATACCACACTATTTTTTCCGCTTTATAAAACAGTATTCCCAGTTCTTATTACCCTTATAAGTTTTTTTGCTTTGTGAGAGAATCTCACACTAAAGGAATTTTTGTGAATCTTTCTCTGAATCCTAGTTCCCCTTTTTCTCATCACCAAAAAAGAAAATACGATACAAGTGAATCTAAAGAAGTGAATCATCTATATGCTTATAGTTTCAATTGCCAGTACACTTGCAGTCACTGCTGCTAAGTATTCGGTTGTCAAATGACTAAATATAGAGATGTTTCTTATTGTAAGTTATCTCATCTGAATAGTCATTTGAGTAATGACATATAAGTTGATGAAAAGGAAAAGCAGAAAGGTTTATTCAAAAGAGGGTGTATATTGATTTTGAATACTCTTATGATTCATTCAATTTTTATCATTCTATTGTTTTATTAATGCTATTAATTGACACTTAGCTATAGCGGTAACTATTAATTCATTTTCGATTCTTATCCCAATAATTCTCTCAGTAATTTTTTACAAAGAAGAAATGACATATAAAAAAGCTTTTGTGATATTTTTGAGTATAGTGAGTGTGGTATTATTTATATAAGCATATAACATTTTGGAAATATGGCTACTCTATGCAATAGCTTCAATCTTCTTTTGAGGATTTTTTAGTTTTGGGATGAAAGTAATTGCACAAAGGAATTACAATACATCATATGTTTCAATTTTATCATACATAGTGACCACTCTATGTGCTACAATGTATCTTATTTTTTGGAAAGGATGATTTGTGTGGGATCAGAATATGCTCTATTCAACAGCTTTATATGGTTTTTTAAATACTGTTTTTTATTTCATCTCAACTCTTACCAGGGTAGAGAGTCTCAAACATATTGATACCACCATATTTTTCCCATTATATAAAACATTCCTTCCAATTATTATTACATTAATAAGTTTCTTTTACTTTCAAGAATCTCTTACTTCTCAAGAGGGAATTTGAATAGTATGTGGGCTTATGATTCCGTTGTTACTATTGAATAAGCAAGAAAATACTGTTCAAAAAAATTTGAAATTATGAGTAGTGCTTGTGGTAATTACTTCAATGTTAGCAACCGTAGCATGAGTGGTTCCCAAACTGATCCATACTCAAGGATTAGATATTGATTTGTTTGTCTTTTTTGGATCTCTTTCCTGAGCCATAGTTGCTTCATTTTCATATCTGATTTGAAAAAAGTCTACAGCACAGAAGGTATATTCAAAAGAATGAATTTATATGTTTGCAGTGGTGTTAGGGGTATTTCAATTCTTAGGATTCTTATGTTATTCATATGCAACACAGTGAAATTTAGCAATTGCCATGACTATTAATTCTTTCTCAATTCTTATTCCAATAATTCTCTCAGTAATATTTTATAAAGAAGAAATGACGTATAAAAAAGCTTTTGTAATATTTTTGAGTATAGTGAGTGTGATATTATTTATATAACTATTTTTAAGTGGAAACATGGTTAATGTATGCATTGATGTCAGTATTATTTTGAGGGTTATTTGCTTTTTGAGCTAAGGTAATCTCTTTTAAAAACTTAAATGTTCATCTAATTTCTTGTATAGCATATTGAGTGGTAACAGTAATTGCATCTGCTTATTATTATGTATATGAGCTATCTTCATTTAATTATGATAGTTTGATGGTGATTGCATTGTTTGCATTTTTGAATGCAGCATTATATTACTCTTCAACTGTCACAAGAGTTTATTGACTAAAAAATATAGATACCACTATATTTTATCCACTATATATGACATTTTTCCCTATTATTCTTACAATAGTGAGTGTTGTCTTTTATAAGGAATCTTTGAACATCTATGAGTGGTTAGGAATATGAATGGGTATATGTGTTCCATTATTGCTACTTACAAGAAGAGAATTTTGAATCCAGAAAAATTTGCAACTTGGTGTTGGTCTTTTATTAATAACATCATTGCTTTGAGCTGCTTCAGCAATTTTTCCCAAACAAATACATGAGTTATCTTATGATATTGATTTATATGTAGCTATTTCAGCTTTCTTCTGAATGATACTCTCATGAATGTCATACTCCTTTAGTTCAAAGAGAAATGCTCAATCAAGTCACAAATTGCCTATTAAACACTTATGATTTGCTATAGTATATGGATG
>CALDZW010000085.1 GCA_937944175.1 uncultured Candidatus Altimarinota bacterium | reverse complement strand
TTTTCAGCTGCAACCTCTTGAGATTTTTTTACTCACTTGTTTACACATTTGAGTATTGCTTCTTCAAGTTTTGTTTTTTGCTCTGACGAAAGTCCAGGGATAAGTTCATCAGTTTCAAATTCAACTTTTTCAACTTTCATTTCTCAGTTGAATGAAATCACAAGTCCATCAACTTCTGCTTCAATGATTGTATTTTCTAGTTCTTTTTTAATTTTCATAGCTTCTTGTTGAAGCTTCATAAGTTCTCATGCTTTTGAAAAATCCATCTGTAATAGTATTTATGGGTATAAGATTTGAAAATTATTACTTACAATAAGAGTAGACTATTTTTGTCTGTATGAAGACAAGATTCTATCTTATTTATAACAACTTTACAGTAAAAAGTATATAGATTTTCTTTTTTTTGCAAATAAAAAATGAATGTGCTATACTGAATAAGAACTTATTATAATAACAAAAAAATATGGCTACACAAGCAGCAACAAATGATGAAGAACTCCTTATTATTACAGAAGATGCTGATGCACATGGTAATGTGTCAGAGATCGCTATAGAGCAAGATGAATCTTCAATAGGAGATGAACTTATTAGCTTTGAGGAAGTCAAAGAAGAGACTGAAAATATGGATTCTAAAACTACTAATAGTGATGTAGAGTCTTCATCTCAAACAACTACTGAGGCATTAGCTGATCTAGAAGATGATTCAGAACTAAGTCTTGATTTTGATCTTTGAGATGATACATCTGATTTGACTGTTGAAGAAATGTTTTCAGATGATTCTGATAGTAAAAAATCTCCAGAAAGTATAATATCAGATACAACTGAAGACCTGATAGATTTATCGTCATTAGATACTGATACAAAGACTGATATTGAGCTCAAAGAACGAGAAGAATCAAAAACAGAAGATGATATTTTTGATCTGAATTTTTGAGATTCAGAAGAAAAATTAGAAGACTCTGAATCTAAAAATTCAGATGAAGAAACAACTGTTAAAGTAGAAGATAATATTTTAAATATATGATTAGATACTGATGCAAGTACTAATACAAAAGCTGAATCATCTGATGAAGGATTATTAAATATCTCATTAGATGATGAGGGGGCTGAAACAAGTGCAGTTGAGATTAAAGAATCTGATTCACTAGAAAATATCTCACTTGATGTAGTATCTGCTGAGACAAATGGAGAAAGTACAAATAATTTAGATATATCTTTGGCAAGTTGAATTGTATGAACAGCTTCAGCTACACAGTGATCATGAACTCAGCAAGATGACCAAGATGGAGATGATGTTAACACTATTCTTGATGCTACTATAGCTAAGCTTATTAAAAGAAAAGAACAAATCGAAACAGTAAAAGCTCAGACAATTGAGCAAATTGACAAACTTAATGAAGAAATAAAATGATTACAAAAAGATGTAAAAGATCAAAAAGCAGAAGTAAAAGACTTTGATAAAGAAACATCAAAAATTGAGGATAATATTGCATGACTTGAGAAAATGAAAATGACAGTATAAAATATTGTATTTATAAGTAAAAAAGAATCTAATCTTTATAAAGATTAGATTCTTTTTTACACTTCTTCCCAAATATCATATTTTTTATTATCTTGAAGCAACACTTTGGTGATTTTTAATTCACAACCAAATAGATCTTCAATGAATTCTCTAAAATCTATAAATATTTCTGGTCTATCCTCATAGACTGTAATGCTTTTAGGTATAAATTTGAGATCAAAAATGATATAACGAATCATTTCAATAATCTTTTTTTCATGCCTACTTATAAAAATTTGCTTAATATTTTTTAGGTGTGGGTTAGCATTGATTTTAGCATGTTGAGCTTCCCAAAGTCACATGGAGAGAATTAAGTCATATTCAGGGTTAAGGTGCTGAATAATATCATCAGGTACAGAAGTTCCTTTAAAGTAGGTATCAATAAATTTTGTAAGTCACATTTCATTCATGTAATACTGAATTCATTTGTCTCCCCTATTTTCTGCCAAATCTGAGTTTGTTTCTAGCTGTTCTTTGCGTCCAAAAAGAGTAGCATCATAATCACAAATATTTACATTGATGTCTTTTCTTTCTAGTTCAGCAATTTGCCTCTGCCAGTATCTATAGACTCCACCAATAGTATCTGGTACATGAAGTTCTTCTTGAAGAATGTTTAGGTATTTTTGCATATGCTATTATTTTTTCAATGTAATTATATGTGATTTCTTCAAGACCTTTCAGCTTTTGAAACTAATGAATCAATTATTTTAGGTATACTATCTAATAGTATTTGATCCAATGGGGTGTCTCAATGAATTTTTTTTATTGATTTTTTAACTTTCCTCCTAAGTCATGCAGCATCTCTTGTATAACCATAATGATCAAGAGGATAACTTTTCATTCTTTTATCAAGAATTTTAACAATTTCTCTATAAGAAAAAAATTCAGATGGTGATAATTCTCAGATATCAGTGTGTACATTATTATGCATATGTTTATAACTTTAATATTATATTACTATTTTATAATAAATAAAAGTATAATATAGTCAATTATTTTATTAATTGTAGAATAATTTTTTCATCTCATACTTCAATTTCTTTTTCAAGATCAAAATCTGACAACACTTCTACTATACTTGAAAGTGTTTCATTTTCAATATAGGATGAGAAATTTTTGAGTACTGAATCAATATTTCAAGATAAAGAGACTTGAATTCTATCTTCAACATTATACTCAGCTTCTTTTCTTGCTTCTTGAATAAACCTCACAAGATCTCTTGCAATTCACTCTTGTTCAAGCTCAGGAGTAAGAGTAGGATCAAGAGCGATTACCATCCCAAAACCTGCTTCAATAAGATAATCTGAATCTCAAGCTTCATAAGCCATTTCAAACTCTTCTCACTCTAAAACAAAATCTCAAACTCAAACTCTTCATTCTTCTAATTCTATGAAATTACCAGCCTTAGCCTCTGTAATAATAAATTTCACATTTTTTCCAAACTTTGGTCAGATGAGTCTTCCATTAGGTTTACATATTTTTTTAGCAAGATGAGTTGGTTCAACAACAAGTACTTCTTTCACATTGAGTTCTTCTTTTATAATATCTTTATAATAATCAGAAAGTTCTTCTCAGATAGTAATAGATGATAGAGGTTGTCTTACTCTGAGTTTTTGATTTACTCTCCAAGCAAGTCAAAGATTAATAATTTGTTGAGTTTTTGCCATATCAGCATTAAGCTCAGTATTGATTAAACTCTCATCAACTTCAGGAAAGTACTCAAGGTGGATAGATTCTTTTCAAGTCATATTTTGGTAAATATGTTCTGTAACAAATGGCATGAATGGGCTTGCCACTTTGCATAATGTAGTGAGTACATGATACAGAGTCTCATATGCTTCCTGTTTATCAGTATCGGACTCTGATTTCCAGAACCTTTTTCTCGATCTTCTAATATACCAGTTAGTGAGATTATCCATAAAGCTGACAATTGGACGAGCAGCTTCAGCTAATCTATATTCCTCAAAACCAGTTTCTACGTCTTTTACCAGAGTAGTAAGTTCAGAAACAATCCACTGATCAAGTGGGTTTGATCTTGAAAAACTTTTTAGATCACTATTTTCTTGAGGTTGAAAATTATCTATATTTGCATAGGTAGTAAAGAAATAATATGTATTCCAGAGAGGTAGAATTACTTTTTTCACTACTTCATGAACTCCTTCTTCTGAGAAACTCATATTTCCTCAAGACATAAGAGGGGAGTTCATCATATAGAATCTGATAGCATCAGCTCCATACTTCTTTATAGTAGCTTTTGGATCAGGATAATTCCCATATGATTTAGACATCTTTCTTCCATCAGTCCCATTTACTATTCATGTCGTAATCACATTAGTAAAACTTCTTTTATCAAACAATGCTACTCCAACCACATGCATTACATAAAACCATGCTCTTACTTGACCAATATATTCTACAATAAAATCAGCTGGATAGCTTGCTTCCATTGATTGTTTATTCTGAAAAGGGTAGTGCATTTGAGCATATGGCATAGATCCAGAATCCATCCACACGTCGAGTACTTCAGGGATTCTTT
>CALDZW010000084.1 GCA_937944175.1 uncultured Candidatus Altimarinota bacterium | reverse complement strand
AAGGTCAGTAAAACGACTGTCCTCTTTTTCTAATGCTTGTAAAAAATCTTCTCAAGAGTGCTGGGCATACTCTTCAGAGATAAGAGGCTCTACCTTTACTTCTGACATCTCAATCTCAATACCAGCATAACGAGCCAATATTATCAGTTTTCTAGCTACATCAAGCCCATTCAGATCATCCCATGGGTTTGGTTCTGTATAGCCCATACTTTTTGCCTCCCTCACAATATCAGAAAACTTCTTTTCCCCACTATCAAGCTCTGATAATATATATCACAAAGTTCAAGAGAATATTCATTCAATTTTATTAATACTATCTCTTATTAGATCAGATCTTTCATAGACAAAATTTAGTACACCTGCTCATCACATAACTGTTGTATTCGTATCATACCTTCCACTAAATGATGTAAGTTCATTAAAATCATCCATTGAGAAAAGTGAAAGTGGATTCTTATTTGCAGTGACTAAAAAGTTCTGGCTCTCAAGCAAAACCTTCTTATGAAAGTCTAGTAAGTCTTGCTTTCATGCGGTTACATCAGCAAATACTACTTCTCAGTTAAGTCCAGTTGACTTTACTTCATCAATTAACTCTCATAGATCATTAAGTTTTTTTCATTCTTGTGAGAATATTTTTTGAGCATCTTTTTTTGAAGAAGCTATCTTCTTCAATAGGGATATACTAATTCCAGATGGCTTATAAATATAATATGAACTGCTCGCAATTCACACTATTTTTGAGGGGTTGCAGTGATCACTTTTACTATCATATTTCATAATTTGTGCCACTAACTCTCTTCACACATTTCCACTTGCACCTAATATAAATATTCTTTGTTTCATAATGTCCTATTAAACAATAAATTCTTTATGCAAAACATTCACAGCTTTCTCCATATCCTTTTCATCAACACCAAATATAATTGATCGCTGTAATCTTCATTGACTTGCAATTTCAATATTTATATGATTATCTGATAGTACTTTTGTTGCCTTTGAGAATATACCAATATGATCTCTCATATGTAATCCAACACAAAATATTAGTGACTTATGCCTCCTATATTCAATAAATTCCATTTCACTATTCTCTGGCATATTAAATTCCATTCTTAATTTTGTAATCATCTCCTCAAGCACTTTTGTTTTTACTCAATTACCATCAATGGTAAAACTCACTTCAGACTCAGAAGCTGAAACAATATCAACTCAGAAGTAATTTTGTACAACTCAGAATAGTCGTGATAAAATACCATTTTCAAACATCTTTCCAGAGCTAATAGAAAAAAAGATTACATCTTTTCTTCCTCATATAAATGATACTCCCTTACAACAGTCTGACTGTTCATCAAGAATATGCCTGTTAATAATCCATGACCCCTCAGATCAACTGAATGGATCAAATAAGTGAATTTTTACACCTGCTTCTTGTACCTGACTTCTTAAAGCCTGATGATGTAATAATTTTGCTTGAGCTCAACAATCTCAAGTAATTTCTCTTGCTGTTAAATAATCTAACTGTCATAAAACAACTGCATCCTCTGGATGATCAAGTATCCTTGGGTCTGCACTCATAAGCCCCGGTACTGATTTTTGTATCTCTAACACAACTTCATGTCATATTCTAGATAATCATACAGTACATGCTGCAGCTGTAGCATCAGAGTACCCCCTTCATATTGATGCCTCAATTCATCAATCAAAAAATCACATATATCATGATAACACTGGAATGTGACCTCACGCAACATTTTTCTCAATAACCTCTGCTAGCCTAGAAGATAGGTGATTAAATACCTCATTTTCATTCTTATCCTTAACCTCCTTTGGGAGCACAAGATTTGATAAATCAATACTCTTTGAGCAAATTCACTCTGAAGATAAACTATCAACAACACAAGAAAATATACGACAACATATGATCTCTCAAAACCCAAGTATTGAAAAATACTCTCCTGACTCTAGCATAATTGCATAATCATTACTTGACTCAGGGATTACGGTCTTATTTTCTTGGCAGATGTAAAACTGTAGAGCAGACTTTAAGAAATCAAACTGAGCATTCACTACATCTATCATTTTTTTCCTTGAACATAAAAGTTTCTGTTCAAGAATTTGTAGGTGAAATTTTTTCAACTCTCATACAAGACTCCCACATCTATCTACATTAATGTCTACATCAGCTAACAATTGTCATAATTCAATGAGTTTATCTGTCGTATTAAAGTCTGGTGAACGAATAGCAGATACTACAACTGCTTGTTGCGTTCCTGCAATAAAATCATCATAGATATTCTTTGAGCTTTTATGAAGCTCTGCTGCATTTTCTCCTCAAAGTTTTTTAATTATATAATCCATTTCATTGCAATATTTATATAAAAATTTAAGAGACTTTTATTTACATAATAATAAGCCTCTTATACTATCTTTACTCTAAACAGCCCTTTAAATCAGTATATTTTTTTTCAGAGATTCCGCAATTTTTTTTAATAATTCAATTTTTTTTGAATGAGTTCGAAAAATTGTTCTGGCTTTTCAGGATTAAGTAATCATCTATGTTCAGACCAACTTAACACTACATCAGCATGTTTAAGATAATGCTTTGCTCTATAATCTAATAAATCCTTATATAAATTGGATAACTGCTCTTTTGAATCAATTCAACTCTTTTTATATTCTGCTATCCACTTATTAAGTAGCTCCTCTCACCAAACGACCGGTTTAGGGTCAGCTGAAAAATTATCTTGCATTTGTGTATATGCCTCTTTTCATGCCTCGAAATAAACAAATATCCCTTTTCATTTAAATTTTTCAATTTCCTCAACACAGTATACTGAACTCCCCGTGAAGTCAGCAATTATATTCTCAGAATATGAGTTCAATGATTCGTAGAAATTGTTCATCTCTATTTTTTCTATTCATAGATAGATAGCTTCTTTTTTCTTATATACTTCAGGGAAAGTCCAAGGGGTTCAGAAGAAATTTCACATTTTTCTCACTTCATCTTCTCAAGAAACTGATTTTATCAAGTCTTTCATACCCTTACTTCTTCATACATTTGCGTCTATATCTACATGTAAAAAGTTTTGATATTTATTCATGATAGCCTTACTCCAGAATGTCTTTCCAATTCATGATGGTCATAAAAGAAAAATCATCAATTCCCCTCTCTCAATCATTGCTTCAATATCTGTATTCATTTTATGTTATAAAGTTAGTGCTATCAATAATTACCATGAAAAAATCATTATCTATTGATAATGATTTTTGGTTTTTTTACAAAAATATTAATTCATTTTAATTTCCTCACTCTCTCATGTCTCCATATTTTTTATACTATATACTCATTTTTCTAGTTCACCAGATCCAAGCATTATACAGTATGTAATTCCTTTACCATCTGCATACTTAAATTGCTTTTTTAGTTTTGCAGATTCTGGGTAAAATTCTATTTTTTTTCATTCTTCAGCAAGCTTTTGATAGAGTTTTAAACTCTCATCTACAGTTTCTTCAAAATTAATAATCAAATATTCTGATGTTGTTTTGGCTAACTTCTCAGAATCTAGTTTTTCAAATAAATAATCTTCAAAACGCGTGATTCACATTGAAAAACCAACTCATGAAAAGTCTGCTTTTTTGTCTAAATATTTAGTAAGTCATTCATATCTCCCTCATCAAGCAATACTTCCAAGCTTTCTATCTGTAGTTATAACTGTTTCAAATACAGTTCCTGTATAATACTCTAGGCCTCTCACTATTCAGAAGTTTATTTTTACACCTTCTCAGGCACTTCATTGCATATTGATAAACTTCATAATTTGTGTTAGTTCGAAGATTCATTCTAAAAACACTTCATTTTCAATTCAAAATTCTTCTGATAAATTTGATAATTTTTCAATATTAATCTCTTGTCTGACAAAATTATTGATAGTTTCGATTTGTAATTCACTACATCACGCTCATTTTAGATTTTTATCAAAATCTTCTCTTGATATTTTTGCAATTGAATCAATAATCCCAAAGACTTTTAATGATTGGTCTTCTAATCATAAACTTTGTAATAATCAGGAGATTATCTTCTTGTTATTAATATTTATCTCTACTCAACCTTCTAAATTGAATTCTTGAAAAATTTCACCATATGTCTTGTAGACAATAGAAATCACTTCTGCATCATAAAACAAATTCTGTGCTCCATTTATCTGGTCATTATTTTCCCAAATCACATCAATATCTGCCTGATAAAACTCTCTACTCCTTCATCTTTGTTGCCTTTCACCCCTCCATACTTTTGCGATAAAGCTTTTTTTAAAAGGGAATGTTAATTCATTTCTGTGGTCAATCACATATCTAGCAAGCGGTACTGTCAAATCAAACCTTAAGCTATATTTCTTTAAATCACTTGCTCATTGAGCTAATCAATATACCCCATATATCTGACTTGTGGCTTCTCATCATCACTTTGCAGTTAAAACTTCTGTCCTTTCAACTGCCGGTGTTTCTATTGGGGTATAGCCATATTTTTGGTAGTTTCTTTTTACTATCTCAAAAATCTTTTCTTCTATTATTTTTTGTTCTGGTTTCAGCTCTGCAAAACCTCATACTTTTAACATAATGTATTTTTAATTAATTACTAAATTTTTATTTTCTTATTCATCTTACTATTTATACATTGTTTTACCTCTTTTACAACAGAAATATCTACTATTATAACAGACTTTCATGTAAATATTTAATCTATTCTTCAGAAAAAAGTTTTTCGACTTACTTCTGACAAGCTGACTCAAGACTTAAGATTATAACAAAAAGTTACTAAAACTCTCTGTCAATCTTCTACAGGAGTTACCCTGTGAAGAGATTCAGTTCATCTAAATATTACCATTGTAGCTTCATCTAAATTTATCATCTTAGGCTCAATTCTTCATTCAACCATTTGTTCAACCTCCTCATAATTTTCTTTTCAATTTTCTTTGTATCTATTATTAGGAAAATACTGATATATTCATCACGTTTTTGCTTTTTTAATAAGCAAGGTAATCACAAAGTTACAGTTATCGTAGTGCCAATCAAGTCATTGTCACTTATCATAGTAATTAATATTTATTCAACCAAGAGTATCAGCATATGGATAGACAT
>CALDZW010000083.1 GCA_937944175.1 uncultured Candidatus Altimarinota bacterium | reverse complement strand
GATTAGTAAATGTAGTAGATTTTGAAAATCATATTCCAAAAGGGAGCCCTATTATTGTAAATGCTACCAGTATTAGGAGTGAACTTCATCATACTCCCACTATTCAAAGTGTGAGTAAAAAAGCTATCATTGAAAGGCTCTGAGGGGGGAGTATCTTAGAGGATCCAGACAAGGTCAGATTTGAGATATTAGTTTTGATTATAAATGATAAGGCAAGACTCTTGTTAAATATTGTATGAGAAGCCCTTCATAAGAGGTGATATAGGATAGAGGCATGAGAAGCTCCTATAAAAGAAAGTTTAGCGGCATGATTAGTATTATTAAGCTGATGGAGATTCAAACAAAATCTTTATGATCCATTCTGTGGAAGTGGTACTATAGCAATAGAAGCAGCCCTCATTGCTAGAAATATTGCTCCATGACTTAAAAGGGATTTTTCTATGGTAGAGTTATGACTGATCTCTAGAGAAAAAATGTGAGAGCTAAAAGAAGCAGCACGTTCAAAAAAATATGATGGAGAATACAGAATATTTGCCAGTGATATTGATAATGAGATGATCCATGTAGGATTTGAAAATGCTAGAAGAGCTTGAGTTGAGTGAGATATATTATTTGAAAAGAAAGATTTTAGATCTGTATCATCAAGTCTAATTCAAGAAGAAACAGATATTTGTACCATTATTACGAATCCTCCATATGGATTAAGGCTTGGTGAGGATGATGATTTAGAATGACTGTATAAAAGTATTGATTCTCTCTTTAGAAAAGGGAAAAAAGTGGGGGGCTGATTTATATCAAACTATGAAGAATTTGATGATATTTGTCAGAAAAATTTTTACAAAAAAAGAAAGCTCTATAATTGAGCTGAAAAGTGTTATTTTTGGAAGAAGAAATAATTGCACCCCTTCTCTTAGGCTTAAGGGAAAGTACCCGAAGGGGGATAGGGATAATAGTCTTTCCTTAGAAAAATTCCTTACAAACTCACCTCAATATCTAATCTATCATCAAGTCTTTCAAGAGATTCTAATTCTTGAATTTTTTGATATACAGGAATAATCGCTTTGAGGTATTCTCTAATACTGTTCACTAGGGCTACATTTTTTATTGTTTTGTTTGAAGTGAATTCTATTCTTGTTCATACTGTTGTTTCATTTCTCCCAGTAATCTCTCGTTTATAAATACTATCTCACTCCACAAAATAATTGTTAGAAGCATCAATGAAGTCAGGGGTTTTGAGAAAATCTTGTGCAGCTTCATCTTCTAAGAAATTTTCATATATAAGGGTATCAGAAATAATATCACTATATTCAATAATATCAGTCGTGTTTTTTGCATAGACCTGTATAATATACTCTTCTAGTATGTCAGATATATTCTGAAGTTTTGTAATTTTTTGCTTGCTTGTTTTGTTACTGAGTGATTTGAGAAGTCATGAAATAAATTTTTTTGAAGTGGCATTGAGAGATATGATGTCAACATTTTTTGGACTCACAAATACTCAATCAAGGATTTCTCTCTGGGGTCAGATAATATATTTATTATTATATACAAAGCTTGTTGATAATCCTGCATCAAGATTAATAGCATTCCAACAACCAAGATCTTTTAAAGCCTCAGGCATTGCATCAATACTAATATTGTATACAAGTCAGAAGTAGATATGAAGTCAGTCTTGGTCACTACAGATAAAATTCTTTGTTGCTCTTGCCTTCATCTTATTATTTATGAGGCCTTTTTCATAATATTTATGTAGCTGTGATTCTCCATTCATGAGAATAAGAGGATGATTTGCAAATCATTCAAATATTTCATCTTCATTATTTGCATTGATAAGATCTGTTTGAAAAAGAAACGGTTCAATTTGGTCATTCCAACCAAAAACTACTCTATCTCCTGTAGATTTATAGGTAGCTTTTTTCTCTCCCTGTACATATCGTTCATTGATGGTATAGTTTTTTCAACCACAAGCAGAATAATCTTTTGGGCATTCAAACACTCCATTTACCCCACTAATTCCATTAACAGTATTCATAATGCTTCTCAGTGTTCATCAATCTGCTGGATGGATACCTATATGTATATCATAGAGAGGAGAATCAGTGCTGTACTCTATGATGTTTGCTTTGTATCATCAAATAGTACGTTCAATAAATGTGTTTGCAAAGCTTATGTTGACTCAAAGGAGAACAAATACTATGAAAAAAAATAGCTGTTTCATCTGAACAAGATTAGATAATAACTATTATATAGTACTAATTTAAACTGAAAATGAAAGAGTATAGTTTGAATATTAGGTGAGTATGATTAGTACAAAATATATTCAAATTACGTCAATGTTATATTGTTGTATAATTTCTGAGTTTGTTGTATACTGAATGTGAACTATATTATTTTTTAGAGATACAGATATGGGAAAAATTGTAAAAAAACAGATTGAAAAAATCACTGTTGAAAAAAAGAAATTTGAATTATGAATGAAGTGAAGCTTTTTGATTGAGTTTGCGAATGACAGTTTTGGTCCATATGAGTATAAGTTTGAACGAGAGGACTGCTATTTTAATGATGGTTTGAATGATAGAGGAACAAAGGTATTTCCTCTAAAAAATACACAATTTGATAATACAGAAATTTTTCTTGAGCTTGATAATATAGTAGTTGCAACTGGTGAAAGAGGGAGTCTTGTATGAGACTGAAAAACATTTGTAGATATCATTAATATTTCAACAGAAAAAAAATATAGACTTTTTACAGATGAGGTTAATCTTATTTATAACACTCAATCTGATATTGTAATAAACTGTAAAAGTGAATGAGAATATAAAACTTTTATCATTGATATGAAGGAATTATATGTAAAAGAAACAAGTGATGAAACTCTGCTAACATTTTTTAAATGCATATATCATGTAGAACAAAAGAAATGGTCTATTCTTGATTTTACACCATCAGATGATGATGAAAAAGACATAGAAAAAAAGTATAAATCAGGGTATTTTTCACTGAAAAAAATTGATGCACAATGAACCCCTAAAAGCTTTGACAGAGAAAAGTTTGTAGTGAAAACTGATGGGGGAGAAGTTGATATTTGGGAGGAAAGTATTCAATAAAAATTAATATAAGATTTACAATATTTCTCAAAAAAATTACCACACACTTTTCCTAATATATAATAATTCATTATAAAACAATTTTTTGTATAAGCAGATTAACATTTCTCAAAATTTATTTCATAATCAAAATTACATCACAACATCAGGTGAGAATAAGCATGTATTTTTAACTTTTGATTGTGATGATCTTAAAGATATCGATAATCTTGAAGAAATTTTTAGAACAGGAGAGCATTATAAAAAATGACTAGCATTTATAGTATGCAAGTTTATATCTTGAGTTTTTGCTTTGTGTCTTATTTTATCTTTTATATTTCTGATGTCCTCTGCTATGGCAGAGCATCCAATATGATTGTGAATATTGGCTTCTTCAGTTTTTATAGTTATGTTGATTATCTTCATAATAGTAGAAAGAAAAAATCAGAAGAAGCAAAGAAAGTATAAAGAAAATTTATACAATCAACATAGATTCTCAGTAATTAAAAAATTTTCAAAGTCTTGATATTATTATGAGAAATATAAAGGACAAAGAATTTGTCTTAAAAAGCAAGAGGAATGAATATATGTATGATGAAAGTATATATTAATTGATTGTATAAAATTAAGAAAACATGAAAATATCTAAGAACCTATTACATAATCAGCAATATATAAGTACAGAAGATTCACTGATCCATGTATTTAGAGGTTTTTCATTACATGCACTTAAAAAATCAAAGAGTAAAAAATTTGTAATAAATAGTAATTATATTTGAAAAGAACAGGATAGACCTGGCCTGATAATAGGGGCTTTGTGGTATATTGTTTTAATTCTTTTTCTGAGCACTTTTGTAATTATTCACCCTACAATACTATTTTTATATCCGTTGATCGTCTGTGCTTTACCAATTGCATATGTCATTAGGAAGAGGAGATATAGCTCATTATATCATACACATTTTCTTGTTATAAAAAAATTACTCCAAAATGACATAGAGCTTAACTCACGATTTTATAATACAGGCAATGGTATATTTGAAAATGAATGATATATTTTATTAGACACAAAAAGTTATAAATAACATGGAAATAACTAGCAATCTATTACATAATCAGAATTATATTTTTTGATCATTAGAGAAAAAAGTAATCTATAAGGAATATACATATATAGGAGTAATACTTCCATTAAAAGAATGATTTTGGTGTGTTATAAAATCTAAGCCATATTTTGATATGAGCAAAAGTTTCAATTATGTTAATGTATTGAAAATTGATCCAGATAAAGGATTCCCTATTCTTGTGAACATATTATACTTATTTTTACTGCTGATATTTGTTTGAGTAGTTCTTATGTTTTGCTACAATGCTTTACCACAAATTGATTGGACATACTTTGGAGGATTTGTTTATGTAATGGGGGTATTATTTAGAAGACAAATATTGTGATATCATGTAAGAAAAGAAAAGGTACGATCAAGGGTGAGAGGTTGAAGAACTGAAAAATTGGAATCTTTGTATCCAGTATTGAGAAAAAATGATTTGAAAGATTTGTAGATTATTGATTATTTAAGAATAATATGGTAGTATTAATGTAAAGACTATTATATGAAAATATTATGCAAATAACTAGTAATCTATTACATAATCAGAAGTATGTTAATACTCAGAAAAGAGATTATTTTTTATTGCATTTTGTGAAAGATATATGGCATTGATTTATTCAATTTGATAATGAGACAAAATTTTTGATATTGATATTTTGAAGTATGTTTGCTACATTTTTCTCAATATATTTTTTTTACTTATTTATAATACTAATCTATTGAATATGATTAATTTTCTTATATATATTTGAGAATATGTGATTTGAAAAGATTGCTCATATAATAAGGGAGTATTTTTATCAATTTAAAACTATTATTCATATCATTGTTGGGGGCATATTATTTTTTACTATCTTTTTTAAAAATAGGTATGTAAAATATTGGTTGGGATGAAGAATATTGGTTTACAAAATTAGTTGAATAGACTCATCTGTAATTTATTATGATCTCCAAAAACTTTATTGATCAGTTATAAGGAGTTTACTTTGAAAACAAAATGTAATTGAAAATTTTGATGTGAGGCTTAAGAAATCAGTAAATAGTTGAAAAAAGACATATATTTTTATTCTCCAGAGCAATTTAAGATCATTATTAATGAAACATTAAGATTATGCAAAACATATCTACCATCTACCGATTCAAAACTCCATTTTTAGACATTAGGTCAGAGAAAAGGGGATTGTTATTGATTTTAGAAAATATAAAATATGATAATATCTTATGAAAATAACAAATAATCTCCTACATAATCAGAGTTATGTACTATGAAATAGGGAAAAGAGTAAAATCTTCACCTCCTTTCTTCATAAATCTATAACACTAAAATATACAGAGGTACTAAAAAACATGATTAAATTCTCATACCTGATAGTTGGATTTTGATTATTGATGTATATAGTATATTTTTTCTGATTTCTTTATACCCAAGATATTTTCCAAAGTATAATATTGATATGAATGTCCGGAGTGTTATTTATAGTATTTTTTAAAGTTGTCTCAAAAAAAGTGAAACATGAAGACGACAATGTTAATATTAGAATAAGGCAAAGGAGTACTTGAAATGATGGAGAGATGAATTATTACAAAGTTCCAAAATTTAAGGTATGAATTTTAAATAATAATATAGAATGATTTATGAAAATGAAATGGTTCATAAACTTCTTTTTATTTTTGATTGTGTCAATTGGAATTATATTTTTAACTATGTCTCATTATCATATACAATGAGGGGATTTACTTCCAATATTTATTGTATGAGTTGGATTATGTATATATTATGCTTTTTGAAATATCTTGCATAAAGTGAGCATAATTTATACTATTGTTTTCCTCATAACACTTCCTTTTATATCATTATTCTGTATATTGTTATATTTTAATTTTAGATTAAAATGAATACCTAATTTTCATATATTGAAAAAACAGATATATGCCAAAGCTATGAGTAGGTTTGTCATCAGAGCATTTTCATCATATAGTGATTATATGATTGAGATAACTAAAAAAAAATAACACTCTCTTGAAAAGTATATATGGAACAATACATTTATTATAGTAATTATACATTGATAGTGTTTTAGATTTATTACAAGATTGAGAGTATTGAGTATAATTTTACTGCCAATTTTTATTTGTATTTATTGTGCTCATTATCTGCTTTCATTGATCATTAATTATCATAAAAAATATGTAGTCATTGTTCATAAAGTATGATATACTATGATTGATTCATTTAATAATCTTAATTCTCATTGAGCAAGTAGTGATAATATAAGTATTGCTAAGAAAAATATATTTTGAAAATAATTCATGCAAAATATAGCTACCATCTATCGATTCAAGACTCCATTTTTAGACATTAGGTCAGAGAGAAGGGGGTTATTATTGATTTTAGAAAACATAAAAAAAGTTATAAAATTCAATGGAATGTATTTTCAGGAGACAAGAAAAGATGTGTGAGACTATATTAAAATTTCTCTAGTCTTTCAAGATGGATTATGAAAAATCACTTTTTATTATATCAAAACTATAGATTTGTATGAAGGAAAAGATCCATCATATTTTTTACCTATATTCAAAATGGATATATATATTCATGATAATTTCTTGACTACTAATGAACTGAAAAAAAAGGGAGTGAATTTTATAACATGAGTGTTTGAAAGTTTTGACTGAGTCAATGAAAAAGAGTTCTTGCTAGACCTCCATTCAGAATTTTATTTTATAAAATGATTTTTTAGAAACAAAACATACCCTCATAATGATTTTTCAAACATATCAGTGATTCAAAAGAAATTTGAAAAGAATAAATGAATGACATTATTAGAATGATTTATATCACAATTTTCAGATTCTCACTTTGTTCTTACAAAAGAAAATTCAAAATATTATCACCAGATACATTCTATTATGTTATATTTTATATTCTTGGTATATATTATTTATCAAAACTTAGAAAAATCTACTAAGGCTAGAAATATTTTAGAAGAATATGTGAGCAGTAATAATGAAGAGAAGCAATATGATCAACATACTCAATTTATGGAAAAAAGACTACATTTTGTAGATGATCTAAATTACTCAAATTTCAAACAATATAGAGAGAAGTTAAATGGATTCTTTAAATTATTTTAACAAGTATGATTATTAATAAACGATTATCAAAAAGACACCAGAAACTTGTTGGAAGTAAGAATTTTTTAAATAGTCAGAATCATGTACTTTCTGAATCTAGTATAGTACACAAACTTACAAATTCATATATAGATGACTTTTGAATATTTCAACAGATAATTTATAACTTGTTTATGATAATACTATTCTGTGGAATCATTTGTATTCTCCCTCTTTTATTTATTCTCATATTAATAGATAAGCTCTTCAAAAGTGATTATGCAAAAAATATTGCAGATGCTTATATGTCATTTTACAATCAAGTACTAAAAATTATAATATTTGAAAAGTGAAAGAGATATGTTTTTTGCAAAGATCCAAAAAAAGAGTCTTTCTTAATGTTTAAAAAGTAATACATATCGATATGGAATATAAAAAAAGATTACAGAGACTTATAAAAAATAAGAACTTTTTGAATAATCAAAATTATGTTTTATGAGAAGAACTGTATAAAAATATTTCTCATTGAATGTCATCAAGTA
>CALDZW010000082.1 GCA_937944175.1 uncultured Candidatus Altimarinota bacterium | reverse complement strand
TTCAGAAAAAGTGAATAGGTCTAGCTTTTTCCCAATAACCCTATGATCTCTTTTTTTCGCTTCTTCTAGCATTTTTAGATGAGCATCAAGTTCTTCTTTATTATCAAAAGCATAAGCATATATCCTAGTTAATTGCTGATTGTCAGCATTTCACATCCAATAAGCTCAAGCAACTCTTGCAAGTTTAAATGAATTAGCATCAAGGTTGCTTGTTGACTCAACATGAGGCCCAGTACACATATCTATAAATTTGAGATTCTTTATTTGATCTCAATCAAGGTCTTCAAAGACTTCATAGTTGTTATCTTTTAGATACTCTTGCAGGGAAGAGTAGTAAGGAGAATTTTTTCATTTTGAAGCATTAAAATAAAAACTAATTTTATCAGTGATCTTTTCTTCATTTTTGAAATCTCAAGATTCTAATTTATCAACAATCTCTGATTTAAATCCTTCTCACATAGTGTCAAGAATGTTTCTAGCCTCATCATAACTCACTTCAAATTTTTGAAATCATTGATTTTGAGAAATAATTTTTTTCATAGCTTTCTCAATTCCTTTCAATTCTTTATCAGAAATTACTTGATCTCAAAAATCAAAATCATAATAAAATCAATCTCCAGTATCTGGTCCTGTAGCAATTTTTGCTTCTGGATATAAATTCTTTACTGCTTGTGCCATAATATGACTTAGGCTATGCCTTTTTGTAGATAGTGGTATATTCATAGTGATTATAATTAATTAGTAATTTTTAAATTTATTTAATCTTACATTTTCTTTATTCTATCAAAACTTCTCAATCTCTGAGTGCTTTAAATAAGATTTTGTTATCAATACAATATTGAATTTCTTTTTCTATGTCAGCTGATTCAGGATGGTCAGAATCATAATGAGGAGAAAATGTATACGGAATTATAGAGAGTCATTCCCATATTGTTTCCTGTAACTCTTTGTACGGATGAATATTAGGATCATCAACAATATCAAGTCACTTAAGTGATGGAGAAAGAATACAGACTCATGCAGAGTATCAAGCATATACAAAGTTATGCCCTTGTATCTCATATTCTTGCATGAGTTTTCAAAATCAACTGAGTTTATATGCTTGAGCTAAAATAAAGGTATTTCATCAGCTTACAAATACTCAATCATAGTCTTTAATTTTTTTACATAAATTGTTACTTTTTCAAAAAAAATCTCTCAAATCTAACGCTTCAGCATTAAGTCAAAGGGAGTTTAATGAATCTAAGTCATTTTGCATGTATGAATCCCTTTCTTCTTTCTTGCAATGATCAAGAGCACTACATATATAAGCTACTTTGTTGTTATTTCAAAACATCTCAAGAAGTTTATCTCAATGGTCTCATATTCTAAATGATGATAAGTATTTTTTCATATTATTAATTTTTAAAATTATTGGTTTTTTCCTTTGCTCTATAATAACAAATTTCTGAATAGGGATCTAATATTAGATTTCTGTTTAGCATTTCTTCAAATTGTTCAATGGTAACAAGTGATGTTTCAATCTCTTCTCATTCATGAGTTTTAACATCATCCGTTTTAGTGCATCATGTTGTATAGAATAACTGATTGTATCAATCTATATATCAGTTTTGCATAGTTTTTCATAAATCCATGACCTTAGAAGTTGTAGTGTATCAAGTTTCTTCTTTTAGCTCTTCAAGTACAGCTTCTTTTCATGTGAATCATTTTTCAATAAATCAAGAAGGAAGTGTGTAGATGAATTCATCTGGTCAGAATTTGTAATCTCTGTTTAGTATAATTTTATTATCAATAGTGAAAGCCAGTATAAAACTTCAGTCTCATTGTTTTGTTGATTTCATTGTAATAACATTTCAGACTCTTCATTGTGAATCTTCAAAATCACTCTGAAAGATATTCCAGTATTTATTTTTAGCAGCAACTATTTTATTATAGAATCTTGGTTTTTTCATAATGCTTGAAGAAGTAGTTTCATGTATAAGTAACTTGTTTCTCCTGTGAGGAGAAAATTTCAGTAGGACAAATGAAGTCTAATTATTAGTATTAAAAAACTTCTATTTATATAAATAGAAGTTTTTGTGTATATAATTATAGGCTCAGCACAAAATCAACTATTTTAGAATAGAAGTTGTTGTAGTAGTGGTTTCAAGTTGTGCTAGGCTCATAGGTCCTTATTAGATTCTAATAACCTCAATATATTTATATTGAGTTATTTGTCAAAAAAAATATAGTATGCTATACTAGAAAAAATATCTTAAATAAGGGAGAAATGGATAAGAATGTAGTATATAAAAGTAGGGAAGAGGATATCTTGATGAAAGAAATTGCATCAAGCTCTTTTATTACATTGGAACAATTAGGTGATATAAAGAAATATTATGATGAGAGTGTTCCATATCATAATTTTTTACATGCACTTACTGTTGCTGAAAGAGTATTGGAGTTATGAGATGAGGAGTTTAATATTATAGAAATTAGAAGTTTATTTTTAGCGGCTCTTTTTCATGATGCATGACACAGTGGAACAGCAGAAGATCTAGATGAATTTAGATCTCTTGATATAGCATTTGAAAATATAGAAAAGTTTGAACAAAAATATAACTATGAATGAATTGATTTTTCAGTTGTAAGGAAAGCAATAATTGGAACAGTATTTAAAAATAGATCAAAAAATAAAGATAAATATGCTCAAGTAATGGCTGATGTAGATATTCATCCAATTGGGCTATCATTTTGTGAGTTTTTATACTATGCTGATTTTGCAATGGCTTTAGAGATTGGTCAATCTAAACCTGATGGCCAACTTGATATTGAGGAATGGTTCTCAAATATTAGTTATTTTAAATTCCTTATGTGAGTTAATAAAGAAATATTTATAAACAAGAATGTAAGGAAAAAATTACTAAATAATTCACTGAGTAATATAAAAAAGTATTTAACTATTCCTCAGAATAACTACTGCTTAGAAGATGGAACTTCTGTAAAGGAGGTATTTGCATTTTGGAAAAATAATGACGCTACTTTAGAAGAATTTTCAAAAAAGTTTTTTAAATAGAGTAAAAACTCTCTGTAATAATGGTTCTTTTTTTGTTTTTATAATGCAAGTGTGATATTATATTTACAATTTATACAATAATAAAAAAGGAGTTATGTTAATGTCTAGTATTTTAAAAGCAGGATTAGAAAAAAATTGTTCAGACATTTTTCTTTCACCACTTGCAAAGCCTGCTGCAAAAGTCCATGGAGATGTTCTTCCAATGGATGAGTTTGAAGTCTTTGAAAGAGAGGAACTTGACAAAGAGGTACTGATGATTATGTCAGAGAAACAAAGAAGAGAATTTCTTGATAAAAAAGAACTCGACTTTTGAATTGATCTAAAATGATATTCACGTTTTAGAGTAAATGCCTTTATTCAAAGAGATGGATTTTGATGTGTATTCAGACCAATAAAGGCTGATTTACCAACATTTGAACAATTATGAGTTCCAAGTCAGGTTCTTGACTTTGTTGATAAAAAACATGGACTTATACTTGTTACAGGATCAGTTTGATCTTGAAAGTCAACTACTCTAGCATCACTACTCAAATATATTAATCAAAATTACCATAAACATATTATCACAGTAGAGGATCCAGTTGAATTTATTCATCCTAATGAAAAGTGTCTTGTTGAGCAGAGAGAAGTATGAAATGATACTCACACATTTTCAAATGGTCTACAATATGCTCTTAGGCAAGCTAGTGATGTAATTATGGTATGAGAGATGAGAAATCTTGAAACATTTAGACTAGCTCTCAGAGCAGCTGAAAC
>CALDZW010000081.1 GCA_937944175.1 uncultured Candidatus Altimarinota bacterium | reverse complement strand
ATCAGAGATTTCTAAATATATCTCTGTAAAAGATTCTTTTCTTTGATTGTTTTATTAGTTCTGTTTTGAACTCTGAAGTAAAACGTATTTGTTTTGCTGTACACTTTTCTACATAGATATTTTTTTCTAGTTCTAGTCTTTGTGACTCACTGTATTCTATTTTACTCATGTTTATATTTACTTAGCAGTTATATTATCTACTTTAGTTTAGCATTCTTTCAGAGAACATAAAAAAAGTAGAGTGTCTTTTTTATTTTCACTCTACTTTTTAGGGGGCAGTTCAAACATCTGTCTCTGTTTTTCTAACTATTTTTCTTCATCTCCATCATCACCATCACGAATCATTGATGCCCTTACTATAATATCACTTGCTTTCTTCAACTTTGTGAGAATAACTCATTGAGTCACGCGTGATGTCTTTCTTATGCCTCAAAGATTCATCCTAATAGTCTGACCTGCTTTAGATATAAGGATAATATCAAGTTCTTTCTTATCATCTTCTGTCAAAATCTTAGCACTCACTAGCTTACCTGTCTTTTTTGTCATGGCCATAGCTTTGACTCATGCTCATCATCTTCTCTGATTTTTATATTCTTCTATTCACGTAATCTTTCACATACCAGTCTCTGTAACTGTGAAGAGATATTTAACATCTTCTGATACTATAGAAACTTCTATCACTCTATCTCATGACTTTAGGTTTACTCATTTTACTCATGCTGCTCACCTTCACATTGGTCTGACATCATCTTCATTAAATTGAATAGCTTTTCACTCTTTAGTTGCTAAGAAAATGTTGTCTTCTCACGACGTAGTTTTTACCCACATAAGAGCATCATCATCTTTTACTCCTACTACTTTCAGACCATTAGAACGGATATTTTGAACCTGTTCCATATCAAGTTTTTTCACTATTCCATTTCTACTCACAAAGAATAAATATTTGTTTTCTTCTCTGGTAATATCAAGTATTGCCGCTATTTCTTCTCATTTTTGGAGATTCAATAGATTAATCACTGGTTGTCATTTTGCAATTCTGGTAGTTTCAGGAATTTCGTAAGCAGGAAGCGTAAACACTCTTCACTGAGTAGTGAAAAATAAGAGGTCAGAATGAGCTTGGGTTGGTACCATCAATTTAATTTCATCATCTTCTTTCGTTGCTGTTGTGATTCCTTTTCCTCCTCTTCTTTGAGTTCTAAATGTAGAAGATTTTACTCTTTTTACATAAGAATTCTTAGAAAATACTACCATTATATCCTCATTTGGTATTGTATCTTTTGGATTAAATTCACCTACTTTACCTGAATGAACTTGAGTTTTTCTTTCATCACCAAATTGTTGAGTAGCTTCATCAAATTCAGTAGTAATAATAGCATCAATTCTTTCTGGTTTTGCTAAAATATCCTCAAGGTCTTCAATTAAGAGATGTTTTTCTTTTAATTCATCTTCAATTTTTTGTCTTTCAAGTCACGCAAGCTTATTCAATCTCATTTCCAGAATAGCGTTTGCTTGAATTTCAGAAAACCCAAAAGCACTCATCAGTGCTACTTTTGCATCTTCTTTTGTTTTACTGGCTCTAATAACTTTTATTACTTCATCAATATGATCAAGAGCTTTTTTGAGTCATTCAAGTATATGAGCACGTGCTTGTGCTTTTTTGAGTTCAAACTGAGTTCTTCTTGTTACTACTTCTTGTCTATGATGAATGAACTCAACTAATAGTTCTTTAAGGTTGTAGAGTTTTGGCTGTCTTCCTCTTTCTCACAAACCAATCATATTATATCCAAAGCTTGTTTGAAGCGGAGTCAATTTATACAATAAATTCAGTACTTTTTTTGGAAATGCATCCTTTTTTAGTTCTACTATAATTCTAATTCCATCTTTATTTGATTCATCTCTAAGCCCTGAAATTCATACAACTTTTTTATCTCTTACTAGTTCAGCAATTTTTGTTACTAAATTAGCCTTATTTAGTCCATAAGGAATTTCAGATATATTAATAAATGCTCTTCATTTTTTATTCTCTTCAATTCAGGCTACTCCTCTCATAATTACTGATCCTCTTCCTGTTGAGTATGCTTTTAATAATGCTTCTTGGTCATATACAATTCACCCTGTACAAAAATCAGGTCATTTCACATACTGCATGAGATCCTCAACCGTAATATCATCTTGGTTTTTTGATGCCATGATGTACTTAATAGCATCTATCAGCTCTGTAAGGTTATGAGAGGGAATATTTGTTGCCATACCTACAGCAATTCACATCACTCCATTCATCAAAAGAGTTGGAAGTCTTGTTGGAAGAACGGATGGTTCTTGTTGAGTAGCATCAAAGTTATCTCTAAAGTCAACTGTTTCTTTTTCTATATCAAACAGAATTTGTTCCGTAATCTTCTCCATTTTAGCCTCAGTATATCTGTATGCTGCAGGATTATCACCATCAATTGATCAAAAATTTCACTGACCATGAACCAACGGGTAACGAAGAGAAAAGTCTTGCGCCATTCTTACCATAGCCATATATACAGAACTATCACCATGTGGATGATACTTTCATAACACATTTCAGACTACGGTAGCAGATTTTCTAAATTTGGCACCAAATTTAAGCCCCTGTTCATGCATAGAATAGAGTATTCTTCTATGAACTGGTTTCATACCATCTCTCACATCAGGTAAAGCTCTAGAAACTATCACTGCCATGGCATAATCAAGATAACAGCTTTCCATCTCATCACCTATGTCTTTATTTGAATCTCAATCATACGTAATTGAGGTGTCAAGTGATGTATTTTCTGGTTCATCATCCCCTTGAATTTTGTCAATTATTTCATCAGCCATTTGTAGTTGTATTTTAAGAAATATTTACTATTTCTATAGTACTCATTTTTGGCTTAAAATCAAGTTAAATTGACTTATAATATCTAATTATTTTGAATGATAATATTCATATTTTTAAGTCGCTCTTTTTCATATATATTGAGTTTCTGTAGAATGTCTTTTTTGGAATAAAATTCTGATACAATCTTAGAAAAATACTGCTTTCATTCTTTCATAAAAACGTACTCCTTTCTATAGCATAGTGTATCTAGACAATATTGCTTCTCTACAATACCCTTTGGTATAGTACTTATTTTGTTAGTCATATATTTCTTTTGAATAAGAGCTTCTATAATATCATGCCACATATTTCCAGCTCAAGAAATTCCTGTTATTCATATCATAGAGCTATTATCATTATTTCATACCCACAGACCAAGCACAAGATCAGGATGATAGCTCACAATTACATTATCTCTAAATTCTGAACTCGTACCTGTTTTCACGGCTTGAGGAATAGACGTATTAAGAATTGATTCAACTCAAAAACTGATATCCCTATTATCAGGATCAGTGAGTATATCTTGTAATAAGAATTTATCTTTATCACAACCATTATTACTGCAATCTCATGGGAGAAGGCCTACATAATTTTCAACTAGATTAGCTAAAGTAATATCAGCATTCCCTAATACTAAAGAAAAACCATAATGCTCTGCCGGGTAAGAAAAATCAAATCCATAAGTTTTATAAAACTCATAGACTTTCTCAAGTCATAATCCACTTCCTAAACGGACTGTAGCATTATTCAGTGAATTTCCAAGAGCTTTCTTAAGTCTTACTAGTCAATATTCCTTAAGAGAATAATTCTCACTTATATATGATTTTCATTCTTGAAAACTATTATATTTATTAGTAACATCAACAAGTAAATCATCTGGATTCATTCAAAACTTTAATGCTTGTAAGTATAAAAAAGGTTTCACTGTGCTTCCAGGTTGATTCAAAGATTCTATAACATTAACCTCTCATTCAATATCTTTGGCATAAAAATCTTTACTTCAGATATACACAAGTATTTCTTTAGTATGAGGAATAATTCCATAAGCTGCTGCATTTGTTACATTTTTTCAAACAAGTTCTGACAATTCATAATTAATAATTTCTTCACTCTCTTTTTGAATAGAAGCATCTATAGTAGAAACAATATTCAGGTTCTTATTACAAGAGCCTTCTAATTTTTTAATAATTGTATAATTATAAATCTCACTTCAGCATATTTCTTTTATAGCCCTCAATGTTACATGAGGAAATAGATCAATATTTTTCTTTTTGTATCATCTCAAATATTCTGTAATACTCTCTTCTGGGAAATTCAGTCTCTGCTGAAGTCTTGAAAGGTACTTAGAAAAATATTTTTCAGTGGTAG
>CALDZW010000080.1 GCA_937944175.1 uncultured Candidatus Altimarinota bacterium | reverse complement strand
TTCATGTAATATATAGAAAAAGAGTCTATATATCACATATAAACTCTTGATTATTTTTTATCCATATTTATAAAATAGTTACCCAATTTTTCATTGAGTAATCTTATTCTCATACATTCTTTTTTCAATCAATCATTTCATTTTTTCAAGAAGTTCTGGTTTTGTATTCATAATTTGCTGAATTGAAAAAGAAAGAATTGTTACAAGGACTGTATCCCTTGTTGCTTTAGCACTTGCCATTCTTTTTCATGTCTCACTAAAAATTGCCATCTCTCAGAGAAGATCTTCTGCTTCAACTATTCACAATACTACAGATTTTCCATTCAAGTTTTTAGAAATTTCTATTTCTCCTTGCTTCAAAATATACATAGCATTCGCATCGTCTCATTCATCAAACAATTTTTCTCAGGTAGTCAGCATTTTTTCTTGGCAAAAAGCCTCTAATTGAGCTTTCTCACTATCAGCAAGGTCATCAAGAATCACTACATTATCTAAAAGTGCCATATATGTTTATAATTACTTTTTAATATACTTATATAATATCATAATTATAAAGCTTTTGAAAATATTTTGCGTTTTTTCTACTTTACAAAGTAGATATTTATAGCTATAAATATCTACTTTGTTTGCATATTCCACACTCAATCCCAATCAGGATCAGGAGCATCCTTTATATATATTCAACATCTTTCTACATAGGTCTTACTTGGAGCATCTCAGTTTCTTACAAGCACTTCAAATATGATTGCAGCTTTTTTAAACTCTCTGAGTTTATAGAATTTGATTGCTTCATCAAATTTTCAAAGATTTTCTTTCATCTCTTGTGTGAGCTCTCACTTCTTACAAATCATCTCATATATTCCAATTGGAATAGTTTTTCATTGAACTCTAATCTTGTCTAAATATCGAAACTCAAATGTATTTTCTTGTGAATGATATACATCTTCAGATACACAAATATATGTTCAATACAGCTTATTTACACCCTCAAGACGAGAAGCCAAATTCACACTATCACCAAGAGCAGTAAATTCCATTTTTCTTCCTGTTGCTCAAATGTTTCACACAATAGCCTCACCAGTATGGAGTCCCATTCTTACTTTTAATTCTTCTCAAAAGCGTATCTTCCACTGTTTGTTTAGTTGAGCAAGTTTTTTCTGTTGGTCTAGTGCTGCAATACAGTTATCGTATGTTGAGGTTTCAGAGAAACCAAACACTCCCCACATAGCCATAATTGCATCTCATTCATACTTATCAATAAATCCTCTTTGATCCATGATTACATTACTCATAGCACCCAAATACTCTCTCAGGAATGCTACAAGTTCTTCAGGATCAAGTTTTTCTGATATTGTGGTAAATCATTTTATATCTGAAAAGAAGATAGATAAATCCTTTCTTTGTCAGTCAAGGTTTAATTCTCCTCATCAATGAAGTATCTCTTTTGCAATATCTTTAGACACATATTCTCACAAGGCTTTAGAAAGCTTTGTCTTATTTTTATCTTCTGTAAATGATTTAATAATATTTGAAACTGTGAGAGTGATAATCAAAGCAAAAGCAAACTGTGCAGGATGATTGAGTGTGAGATTCAATCACATGATTATCACTGAAATCAATACCAAAAAAATTGAGATAACTCATATATTACTCAGTGCTAGACCTTTTCAGCTACGTGATATATTAAAATACACTGATAAAATAATCAAAAAGAAAATCAAAAGCAGCTCGGCATTCTTATTAAAATATATTTTGTATCCCTTTGTGAGCTCAGTATTAATCATATTAGCATGTGTATAGACTCAATACTTAATCCCTTCTGGAGTGAAAAATATGTCTTTAATCCCATCTGCTGTTGCTCCTATAATCACTATCTTATCTTTGAAAAATCACTCACTAAATGTATTCTTATAGACATTAATAAATGACTCACTAGCAATTCTTGCATCACTCACATAATTAATAGCTATTTTTTTTGAATCATAATCCATATATGGGAGTTTTCTTGTAGGCGTGATATAATAAAAATGTTCATCTTCTTTATGAAAATCAATATAATTTTGTCCAATAAGCTGTGAATAGTATCATTTGAGGACTTCTATAGAAAAATGTTTATAGCGTTGATTACGAATAGTAGTAAATGCCCCTATAGAATATACCTTACTATTTCAATGATCCACTTCTGCATTAAAGCTTCATCATCACATACTGGCATCATCTAATATGTCTATTGGTTTTTCATAAAATACTCTTCATTGTTTTGAAGTTAGAGGTCCTCCTAATATGATATTCTCAGCTTTTTTAATGCTCTTTGCAAAAGCCTTGTCTATTTCTTTTTGTGATTCATCAGCAAAAATCACATCAAACCCTATAACTATGGCTCATGCATTATTAAGATTTTCAATTACCGGAATATACATATCCCTTGAAAAAGGAAATCTTCCTAACGCTTCAAGTGTCTGTTCATCAATACCAACTACAACAATCCTATCAGACACAAGTAATTTTGATCCCACAAACTCTTTATGTAGGCGGTCAGAAATACTTTTATCCAGACTATAAAAAATATTTGTAAAAACCAAGATAACACAAAATACAACAATTGAAACTCCTATTGTTAGAAATATGGTATTCTTTAAAAGCTTATTCAACATATATTACAAATATTATTTAAAATTATTGATCAATCCTTCTAGCTTTCATTTAGCAGCATCAAGACCTTGCGTTGCTTTCTTTGTTGAAGAATCAAGGAGTCCTTTTGCAGATCAACTAAGGCCATCAAATCAATCAAGAGAAATATCTCCTAAAAATTTTTTATACATATCCTCTGGCAATAATCATTTAAAGATTTCCATCTGTCATCTAAAAACTTCCTGAATGGAATCTGGCATGAAATCAATATCCTTCAGTATGCTTGTATCAATATCTGGAAGTAACTCTTTATGTTCACCAAGAATATCTAAAGCTCATTGAATTCAATCTAAATCCTTTCCATCAATAGCATCTTTCAGATCATATACAGAATACTTAACCAATGCTTTCTTATCTTCCTCTTCAGCTGAGTTTATGAGCATTTTTTTAATGTTATTTTTTTCTTCAAAAAGCTCTCAATCTCATGATTTTACAAAATTTAGCTTCTGATACTGTTCAAGTAATGCATCATAGGCTTCTTTTTTCTTTTCATCCGAAAACGTTGCTATTGTTTTTTCTAATTCATCATAACTCTGGGCACTTGCTCAAACTTTCTTACTCAAATTTGCAACTATCTTCTCTTGAGAAAAATTTGCTTGTAGTGTAGTTCTCAGTTTTGAAAAATAATCTACATCTAATTTTTTGTTAATATCTTCCCATGCCTTATCTCTGAATTCATTTAAGAATTTTTGTAATTCTATAAGTGAGAATGTTCTAATATCAAATGCTGAATTTTCTTTTACTACTACTATGGCATCTCATTTTTGTAACTCTACTTCATGATCTTGAACAAATACATAGCTATCAGTGAGATCCACATCAAACACAGTTCACCTGACAGATGCTTGAACATCTTGAAAATTTTGCTTAAAGTGTGAATCTTCTCATAAAAAACTTACCACATTAGACCATGATTTTCATGAAAGCAATGAAAATGATAGATTAATTTGTGAAAGATCATTTTTTACGTGTAGCTCATTAATAATCACTTCTGAATCTCCCCCAAGACGAGTAATACTTCCATCCCCCCACTCAATAATAGCAATTGAATCAACTCATACTGTATGAACCTTATCTTCAATATCTAGACGAACTTGGGTACCTATTGAAAGTTTATTTTCATTGTGTAATCATTCTCATTGAATAAGCACTACATATGAATCTGTATCTACTCAGAACAAAGAAATAGCTTTGTATCATTGATATCATATAATCACAATTATCACTCAAATAATTGCTAACAAAAATTTGTTTTTTGTTTTCTCTTTTATAAAATTCTTCATATAATTTATATACTTTTTCATAAGAAAAAAATAGTGTTTAATAAATAGCTCTCCTTCTTAAAAACTCTGTTTGCCCTTATAATACTATATTTTTAAAAAAATATCAATAAATGAATAAGCGCCAGTATGTTTTTATCTGACTTATAGTAATACTCTTTTATCTGAGTTTTACTATTTTAAAGTATGAATATAAAAAATATACCATCAACACATACACCGCTGAACAACTTGAGATTATCAAAGAGATTCAATCCTACCTAGAAAGGGCAAATAAAGCAATTGATTACAAGAGGTCTAAGGCATTCAAAAGCAAGATTCTAAAATCTCAACAATGATTCAAAATGAAATGAGAAAAGGTCTATATTTTTACTGAAGAGGATATTTTCAATAAGTATTCCATTGAAACCCCTCTCATTCTCAAACCTGATAGTCAAATAACTCAAGAAGAAGTAATCACAAAAACCATGACCAATTTTGAGAAATGGGTGTATTTCTTTATTAAAAAGGATATAAGGTAACACCATTTACAAAAAAATCTATATACAAAATTAGGGACAGCAGATCTGCTGTCCCTAGAAGGTTCTCTTATTTACTATAGGGTACGAATGCATTCGTACCCTACTTTATTTTATCTCTCAACTAATTACATGCTGTAGCACTTCTATAAAGTGTACCATTTGCATCTAAACAAGCAAATGCATTCCCTGTTCAAGATAATTTATGTATAGTAACATCTCAATATGATTGATCTGCAGTAAATCAATTAATAGTTAAAATATCTTCAACAACACCTGAAAATTCTCTTGTAAATACGAAAGAACTTGCTAGAGCAGGGTCTATTAATCTAAATTCTAGAGGAGACCCATCTCCTCAAACATATGTTCTTGTAAATATTGTACCACTACGGCCTATTTTTATACCCGAATTTGATCAAGCCTCATTTCATAAATCTAACCTAACTTCTGGACTTGCTGAACCAATACCAACATTACCAGTATCTTTTTGAATTGTTAATCTAGAAACTCTTTCATCATATCACCAATCATCTGCTGTATGTGATGTTGAATATATATTAAGATCTCCTTGTGCATTTTCCAAAGCTATCACATTTTCTCACGTTTCATTTGAATCATATAATCCAATAGAAGCTGCAGTTCATTTTGCACCAATTTGTGGACCTCTTGATCATGATGCCCATCTTCCTTTATTAACTTCAAGACTTGCAACTGGATCAGTTGTTCACATTCAGACATTTCCATTAAAATAGTTAGTAGCACTATTCTGTTGATAGACACCATAATGATCTCAAGTAATAGTAGAAGAACTTAATGATACATCAGCTAAAAACAGATCATACATATTATCAATTGTTCCTCATCACTTATATGGTCTTACTCTTACTCAATAAGCACTATTGATTGTCCCATTTGCTCATGTGTATGCTCAATATTGAGAATTAATACCAGTGAGTTCATATAAACTTCCTGTTCATGAATCAACATTTGTGAGAGCTGCGGATGCTATTCAAAGTACATAATGTCTTGTTGATGTATGATCCCACAATGAGGCATCAGCCCACACTCAAGCATAGACCGCCCTTTGGTAATCATATGATCATGATTTTCATACTTTTGATCATTCTACTGCCAATTGATATGTGCCTGATACTCACCTACCTATTCACACAGAATCATTTATTATTGCATCTCATACAACTTCTAGTTTTTTTGATGGGCTAGTTGTTCAAATTCAAACATTACCTGTAGAATCAAAAGTCACCTTTGCATTTGCTGTAGTTGTAGTTGGAGATGCAAACATAAGCTTGCTTCAAAATGAATTGATTGACCATGTTGATACTCAATCTTCTTTAAATCCTATT
>CALDZW010000079.1 GCA_937944175.1 uncultured Candidatus Altimarinota bacterium | reverse complement strand
AGCTCATGAAAAGCTTCCCTCTATTCTATAATGTCTATTTTGGTTCATTCACTCTATTATACTTTGTGTTCCATCAATAATACTTTCTTTTACAAACTTCTCTCATTTGTATATTTTTGAGGTATAACTTCATGCTATATTTCAAATAATTGACAATGTTCCACTTCATGTAGTTGAGTCATACACCAATCAGTGACTATGCATATTTCATAAATTATTCTCTGAATATAGAATTATTGTATTCTTTGCAACACTTTTTTCAAATACAAGGCTATAATCTGTAATTTTTTTTGTGTCTACTTTAAAATCTAACTCTGCCATTATATCAACAACATTTCACATTGTTGATGATAGTTGCATATTTGATATCTGTGAGAAAAAATATACACTCCCTCAACCTGTAACTATAACAATAATTGAAATAGTAACGAGAAGCTCAATGAGCGTGAATCATGCTTTTTTATTCATCAATTTTTTTCTTCCTTCTAAGATACAAAGTGTCCACTATCCTATTAATTGAGATCACTACAAATACAATTATACAAAAAACAAGAATTTTCCCAAATCTATCAAGAAATAGTGCTGTAATTCAAAAGAAAAATGAGAGTGTATACAACAAAACTAATACTTCTTTTCTTTTGAGTCATAAATCAAGAAGTCTATGATGAATATGAGTCATATCTCATTTTAAAGGGCTTTTCTTTTGAAGAATTCTTCTTACTACAACGTATATAGCATCAACAGTATAGATTCAAAACACTACTAATACAGTTGCAACCTTTCATCAAGATATAATAGCAATAGTTGCTAACATAAATCACAAAAACATAGTCCCTGAATCTCACATAAGTATCTTTTCTCTAAAATCAAACCACCAAAAAGGGACAAGAATTCAAACAAGTATTATAGTCATCTGCATTATAAATGTGGCATTTTTTATTCATCACTCATAGTCATCTCGTAAAAACAAAATATATCCAAGTAAAAATAGTATAAAAAATGATATAATTGATAGTCAACTCGTGTTTCAACTAATTCAATCAGTCCAATTTAATGCATTAAATATGAAGACATACCAGAGTATAGTAAATATGACTGGTATTATATAAATTGGAAAGTCAAACAGGATAATCTTGTATGTTTCAAGGTTCAATATTCATCAGAAAATATTACTTATATATCCTATTTTTATTGAAGTAACTCATATCACTGCTCATATGAGAATTTGGACAATAAGCCTTTTTTTTGCACTTACCTTAATCATATCATCGACAAAACTAATTATAGTTATCAAAAAACCAAATCCCCATACTAAATATAGTTTTGAGTTGTGCTCTATTGTAAAAAAGCTTAAAATAAAAAAGCTAATAAAAAAAATTACTCCCATTGAATATGGAATAGGCTTTCTTTTTTTTCAGAATTTTTTTGGATTGTCTAGTATATCTACTTTATAAAAAAGTGATTTCATAAAGACAATCACTATCAAAGAAAAAAGTACAGAACATGTAAAGAGCAAAAATATTTCTCACATCTCTTGAATGGCTAAGAATATCATGAAAAGTATAAGCAGAAAAAAAATAATGCAAATAGCGCATTATTTTTGCTAAATTCAATTCAAACCTTAGAAAAAATCTTGATTAACCATATCAGGATCCATCATTGCTGGATCAAGCATATCCATTCAAGGTATAAGTTCTTCAACATATTTAACTCTTATATCTTCTTTTACAATTTCTTGAGTACTTCATAACCCACACCTATATGCTTTATTAGCATCAATGTATGTTGTACAAGTAAAACCAAACTTTGAAATAAGAGTTATCTCTTTTCATCTTGTTCCATGCCCAAATATTTGAGTTTCTCAATCTTGACTTCAAATGTGAATTGTAATATTATTTACTTCTTCAAATCATTCATCCCATGATCATGTTCCAAGCAATGCTCATGTAAGTGTATCATCAATCAAAACTTCTTCTGAGTACATGTCCTCTTCAACTATTTCAATTTCTTCCTCTTCAATAATTTCTTCAGCTGACTCAAGGTCTTTAATCTCAGATTCATCTGAAATCAACTCTTCATTAATTATATCTATACTCCCTTGTGTAGCTACCTCTGGATCTGTAGCAACAGTAATCGTATCTAAAGGTTCTACACCCCTACTATTATCGATTGATTGTACTGCTGCATCTGTAGTAGACTCATCTACAAGCTCAACTTCAATAGTTGCCTCATCTACAAGTTTCACCACAACTGGAGCTTCTTTTTCTTCACTATTTCATGCAAACATATGGTTTACTGCATTTGGAAGTGCAAAAGCAAGAAATCCAATTAACCCTGTCACCATTAGGTATTTTTTATTCAGCATATTTTTTTGTATATCCATAATTACTTTTAATATTAAGTAGTAAATTAATAAGAATACATATATATTTAAACATAAAAATATATTATTGTCAATATAAATACACCTATTACTTTTTTCTTTTATTGAAACAACAAATATTACTTTATATACAGGCTACAAATAATCACTATATACTACAAGTATTTTTTTATAAATGTCCGTAAATTATCACACTTATTTTACATATAATTATAGTATTTATGTATATCTTATGATTAAATACTTTAGACTGATTATATATAAGTAATCTTGCATATAATCATTACACTCTATTAATATCTTATATTTTTAATATGTTCCTCTTATGATACTTCGTAAAGTAATACTACTATTACTGTCACTTATGGCAGCATGATCATTCACCACAGTTACAAATGCTGCTAGCTTAAGCTTAGTAGCAAAATATGATAACAGTTGATGATTAAAGTGAAATCTAAACACTGTATGAGCTCTTGTAAATGGGCGTGATGTCTGCCCAAGTGCAAATGATAATTCAAACTCTGTGCCATGATGTGACATGGGTTCAGATGTAAAATTTGATGATAATGATACTCCATCTATTTGAGCAGACGACTCATATTGAACTGACGGTGACTTTATCATCAGGACAAATGATGCTTTTAATTATACAGTATGATGGGCATGGACTAATGGCTCATGAGATTGAGAAGAAAAAGTAGTAATAGAGGCAACTCTTCCTGCCTCTCCTGTTTCATGAGTACAAATATACCAATGGGACAAGCTTCCTTGATACTGTGATGCTGCTACATCATGAATATCAGCTGATAAACTCACACTTACTTGTGTAAGACTTGATTTTGATCTTAATGATGTATGATCATATTCTGAAGATGTTTGACTTCCTGTTAGAGTACTCTGATGAGCTCCAAATGGAACGCAAATGTGAGAACTCACAACGACTATAAGTTCACTTAATGCTACAAGTGTAACCGATACAACTAAATGAGTCGGCTTCACAATTACAGCTAGTCCAAGATGGGACATTGCTAACTCATATTGGAGAGAATCATGAGTAACATCTAAAGACTGAGTAGCATGAAAATATTTATACTATAGATACTATGTTCGGGTTTCAGAGGTAAGTTGAGAAGTTGATTCTGCATATAGTGGCTTATGAAATGAATCCCTGTGAACTGACGCAACCATTAATTGGACTCATGAACTTAATGCTGCTATGAAAGATGTTGAGCTTGTTTCATGTAACCCTACCCACCATATAAGTAGTGGACACCCTCTGCCATACTTACATAGTACTCGTCCAGAATGATCAGTATGAACACCAAATGGAACAATTGTACCAACTTGTACACAGACTGCTCCATGAGAGAATACAACTATTCAACTTGAGCATGTAGATCTCTCACTCAACCATGTTCCAACAGAAACATGGTGATGAACTGCCATTTCTGCATCAAGGCTTTGGTGAACAATGTGAACAGTTACGTATTTCATCCCTCTAACAAATATTCAAGATTGAGATGATGGAGTCAGAGATACAGCTGATGATGATGTTCTTAATACAAGTACCACAATAACTTGATTTGATCCAAATTGAATATCTGGTACCTCAAATTTTGATACAAACACAGAAAGTTCTTCAAATAATACATATAACCGTAGACTCACTTACACAGAATTTTGATATACATTTCATAGCCGGTATCGCTCATTAACATGATGAGTTCCTCCATGAGCATCATACCACTATAGATGAGATGGGAATGTACCTGTATGATCAGAGTTTATGACACTCTCATACACATATAGTAATTGACATCTTCCTATATATAATAATAAAATGTGTACTATCATTGATGCTAATAGACTAGAAATAGTTCCATATGTAAGTAATGCAGCTTACTATTCAAATAGAGTTGATGACTACATGGCATTATGGTTTACAAGTGGTTCCCCCTATGATGCAGATGACTTTATAGTAGAATATGCTTCCACTTATGTAGATGACTCCTGGCTCCCATCAAATGGATGAGATACTTTTACAAACCAATGAACAAAAAAGCAAGCTGAATGTGGTGACCCCTCAGTAGTATGGTATACAGATGCAGATACTGCAAAACAAAATGGTCTATGAGTAATTACCAAAACAAGAATAAGTGCTAAACCATGAGTAGGGATGACTACATGAAAAGTTCTTCGTGCTACATACATAAATAAAGCAAGACAATATGACCTGAATGGGAATGAAAATCCTGTATGAACAATGATAGCAACTTACTATTCAGCATATAATGATGAAACTCTTTCAAGTGCTTGGTATCCAACACCATACCAACCACGTGATATTACTGTTTCTCACTATGCGTGAAATAGATGAGATAGAATCTTTCTATCTGGTTGAAAGGTAAGGATAACAAAATCAATAAATCAAGTAAATGTATGACCATGAACTGAAGTAGACTTTCACATACACCCTACATTTAATACACAGGACTGAGTAACGGCATGATTCTATGATATAGTAAAGGTATATGAAGTTCTTCCTCAATGATTCTGATACGTATCATGATCTACAACATGATGAGCAAATGAACCAACTCAATGAAGTTGTACAGATCTTCCAACAAGCCAAGCAAGTCTTTGTTCTGCTACAAGTGAAGTGCTAATATGGGATTTATGAGTTCGTGAAGCAAACCAAATCCTTCCTGATATTGATTATAAAATACTTGTACTCAATACTGCAGATGAGTGAGTTGCAGAAACATACTCAATTATTGATACTCCTACAGATTATAGTAGAGTATGATTAAAAAGAGCAAATGCCAATATGAATGTGAGCATCCCTGCCTCACTACATATTTCAGCAACTATTGAAAGTGATTCAAGAGTAGAAAGAGATGTGAGTCCATTACATTTTAGAGTTGCAATGAGGAATGGTAAACTGACACAACCTCTTTATAATTTAGATATAATAGATGTATTGCCATTTGAATGAGATGGAGCCTTATGAACAAAATTTACTGTTTGATGAAATACACTATTACGTTATAGAACACCTCCAACATCATATAGTGGAAGTTTGGTATTTGAAAGTGTAGAGCAAACAGGTGATTGTACATGAACACCTGAATACTACTTTAGCACATACAGCCCAAGTGATCTAGATCTAAGTCCTGTTGAAGCAATGAATATGGCTTCAGGATGATGAGTTAATACTACAAACTGGTGTGCATGAACATCTACATGACCTGATGCTAGTTGTGGCTTTACAAATGCTGATGTAACCGCAGTTAGATCAAGAGGAACAGACATTCCAGGTGATGGAAGATGTTATATGGATGTTAAAATGAATGTAACATGAAATAGGGTTGATAATGCTTATTCTACAAGTGCTTGAGCATTTGCTAACTGAGTGTCTAGTCCTGTGCTTTCAAACACTTCTCCAATAGTTGTTATAGACAGCTCTGTTGGTAATAAAGTGTGGTTTGATGATAATAATGATGGTATTCAAGATACTACAGAACTTCCAGCTCCTTGAGTAGATATACATTTACTCAATTCCAGCTGAGCTACAGTATTATCGACAACTACTGACAACAATTGAGAGTATATATTTGATGAACTTATATCATGAAATTATGTTGTAAAAATTGATGTTCCAACATGGCTCAGCTGAGTTGCTAAAAAAGATCAAGGAATTCAAGATTTTGCAGACAGTGACTTCAACCTCAATGGTGAAACAGATGTATTTTATTTAGATAAAGATAAAGATGTTACTGATATTGATGTCTGACTTGTAGCTCTTAGTTATGGATGATTTCTTTGGGAAGATAGCAATAATGATTGATTAAAACAAATAACTGAATCAACAATATCTGGTGTTGAAATAGAAGCATATGTGGACACTAATTGAAATGGTGTCTATAACAGTTGAGTTGATGAACTTGTAGGAACATGAATCACAAACGGGAGTGGAAGTTATAACATACGTAATCTCCCAGAAGGAGACTACAATGTTTTAATAACTGCTAACAACTTTACTACCTGATGAGTTCTTGAATGATATCTGAGTAGTGATGAGTTAAGTTCTATTGATCCAGATAATAATGCATTTAATGATGATAATTGATACCTAGATACTTGAAGAGTTATAACTAAATTTATCACTTTGATTAATTTATGAGAACCTGATAATGATGGTGACCATAATAATTCAAATAGAACACTTGATCTCTGATTTTATAAACCTATCGAAATTGGGGATAAAGTCTGGGAAGATACCAATGCTAACTGAATACAAGATTCATGAGAAAATTGAATTGCTTGAGTGGTAATCAATCTCTTTGATGATGATGATAACTTTATAGCAACCACAACTACTGCTAGTGACGGAACATACAACTTTACAGGAATCAAACCAGGTAAATATTTCATAGAAGCAACTATCCCATATGGATATAATGTAACAACACATGATACATGAAGTGATGACACTATTGATAATGATCTTAGGTCATACAATAATCAAACAAGTAAACTTACTGTTGAATCTTCTGATGTAATTGATGATTTAGGTATAGGTTTATTCAAGAAAGCTTCTATCTGAGATTCTGCATGGATTGATTCTAACGCTAACAATATACAAGACCCTTGAGAAGTTTGATTAGAAGGGGTAAGAATAAATCTTCTTGATGCTAGTAGTAACGTGCTTAGCACAGTTCTGACAGACATAAACTGAAATTATTTATTTGCAAACATTCAACCAAGTAACTACACACTAGCATTAACTATTCCAGCAAATTATGTATTAGTTGCAAAAGACACAGGGAGTGATGATACAATTGATTCTGACTTCAATGTAAATACATTAGATACACCAGTTATTGTATTAAATTCATGAGAATATAGAGAAAACATTCAAGCTTGATTTTATCAAAAAGTGAAAATTGAAAGTAGTCTATGGATAGACACAAATGGAGATGGTCTACATAATATTACTGAAGCAGGGTCAGCATGAATCAGTATTAATCTTCTTGATGCTGCGTGAAATGTCATAGCAACTACAGCAACTGATAGTAATGGTAACTTCGTATTTGATGACCTCATTCCATGAACATACTCAGTAGCTGCTATCTTACCTACATGAGCAGCTGCTTCTCCAAAAGACAGTTGAAGTAATGAAATGTTTGATAGTGAATTAAATACTAATTTCTCTACAGATCAATTTACACTTACATCATGAAATGATCTCACAGATATGGATCTTGGATATTACCAGGAAGTAACAATATCTGATAGTGTATGGGAAGATCTAGATGCTGATTGAATTGAAGAAACAGGAGAACCTAAACTTGCTTGAGTAACCGTAAATCTCATTGACCCTCTTACTGGAAATGTCAGTGAAACTACTACT